>NZ_JAAOHT010000069.1:0-23676 GCF_011440255.1 Haloarcula sp. JP-Z28
CATACGCACTGTGACTCATTCACCGACGATTTAACTCGTCGCTGAACGAGTCCAGGCGCAAACTGGATCGCACGTAATCACACGGTGGAAAAGTTGATCGAGACTGGTACTATCGTGGTTCGATTCCACGACTCGACGTTAGGCGGCCACAGCGGTGGGGTTGCCTCCCGTACCCATCCCGAACACGGAAGATAAGCCCACCAGCGTTCCGGGGAGTACTGGAGTGCGCGAGCCTCTGGGAAACGCGGTTCGCCGCCACCATTCATACCTATCAAGCCCACTCAGGAGAGACATCTCTCCCGAGTGGGCTTTCTGTATTTAAACAGTCACATCAAGTCGACAAGCCAGTCGCCGTAGCTTGAGAGACGAAGCGGCAGCGCTATCCGAAGGAATGCCAGTCTGTGCGGAGAGATATGAACTATTAATACTCTAACGGCGCTCAGTTAATATATGGGCGTTGTAAGTATCTCGATGCCGGACGAGCTGGAGGAGCGAATCGACACGTTCGCCGACGAACATGGGTACACGGGTCGCAGCGAAGTTGTTCGAGAAGCAGTCCGGAATCTGATGGGAGAGTTTGAGGACAAGCGGCTGGAAGACCGCGAACTGATGGCGGTCGTCACTGTGTTGTTCGACTACGAGACGACAACCGTCGAGGAGAAAATGATGCATCTCCGCCACGACCACGAGTCCATCGTCGCGTCGAACTTCCACAGCCACGTCGGCGACCGGTACTGTATGGAACTATTTGTGCTGGAGGGCCAGTTAGAGGACATCTCTGCGTTCGTCGGTAAAGTCCGAGCCACGAAAGACACGCTGTCAGTCGATTACTCGGTGCTGCCGGTCGACGACATAAATATGTTCACGTGAGACGGTGTCGACGCCGGAAAGGACTGCCGCGTCTCGGAAGTCCACGAACCGTTTGAGACCTTCAGTAGGCGTTTAAGTCGGGGCCGCGTAGCCGGCGGCGATGAAAGACTCTATTCTCGATACAATCGGGTCCCCACTGGTCTCGGTTCGCGCACCGGAGGGGGCAACCGTTGCAGCGAAGATCGAGTCGTTCAATCCCGGTGGGTCCGCGAAGGACCGGCCGGCGAAGTACATGATTGACGACGCCGAACGAAACGGCTCGCTCCAACCGGATGATACGCTTGTCGAGCCGACGAGTGGGAACACCGGCATTGGGATGGCGATGGTCGGGGCAACGAAGGGGTACGACGTGGTGCTAGTGATGCCGTCCTCGAAGTCGCCGGAGCGCCGGCAGATAATGAAGGCGTACGGCGCGGAGATCGAACTTGTCGAGGGTGATATCTCCGACGCGAAAGAGCGCGCAAACGAGCTATGCGAGCGCGATGACTACGTCCAACTCCGGCAGTTCGAGAACCCGGCGAACCCGACAGCGCACTACGAGACGACGGGCGAGGAAATACTTGAACAGGTGGGCGACCGGACTGTCGACGCGCTGGTGGCCGGCGTCGGCACCGGCGGGACACTCACCGGCACCGGCCGTCGACTGCGGGACGCGTTTCCTGGGATAGACATCGTCGCGGTCGAGCCGGCGGACAACGCTGTGCTTTCGGGGATGGAACCGGGCACTGGCGAGGATAGCTTTCAGGGAATGGGGCCGGGATTCGTCAGCGACAACTTAGACACCGATCTGCTGGACGACGTGATGACGGTCGAACTCCCGGACGCGGAAGACGAGTGCCGCCGCCTCGCCCACGAGGAGGGAATCCTCGTCGGCCAGTCCTCGGGTGCGTCGAACCTCGCGGCAAGAGAGTTTGCTGAGCAACTCATCAGGGACGGTGTTGACGACCCGCTCGTCGTCACAGTCTACTGGGACAGTGGTGAGCGATACATGTCGACCGGAATGTTCGATTGAAAACGGTCTGTCTTGCGCGCAGCGTGACCCGACTCAGGCCCCGAACTCCGACTCGGTCACTCTAACGATGAGCGTTTCGTCCACATCTTGGAGGTCGTAGTCGGGAATCGTGTCGCCAGTCCGTGTCAGGAGCATCGGCTCGACCAGTTCCGGTGGGCCGTCGGCTTCCATCGCCTGCGTGTCGGGCGTTGACTCTCCTTCCGTCGGGCCTTCATCGTCAGCGTCGCTGGTCCTGTCCGGGTCGACGATGCCGTACACCTTGAGAAAGCGCCCGGTCTCTTCGGGCGCGATGTCGTCGTCTCGTATCGCTGCGGCGAGGTTTCGAGAGAGCCATTCCGTCTCACTAATTGACGGATCACGAACGAACGCGGCGTCAGCGAAGCGAACGAGATACCAGTTCAGGTCGTTGAGCAGCGCCACCGCCGCCCCGAGGCTCACGGTGTCGACGGCGACGGTATTCGCAAACGGTTCCTGCAGGTCGTAGGTGGCGAGTGCGTTCCGTGCGGTCTCGCGAGAGAGGAGTTCGTATCGAAGATTCACGTCGTCGCTCCCGACGAGACAGACCTGCGTCATGGCTCAACCCTGGCCCGCCCCGGAAATTTAGCTTTCGATGGGGACGACAGTACGGTCCTGGGCGCAGGCTTCGGCGCGCTCGAACAGGTCGTCGGGTTCGGCTACCCGAACCGCCTCTAGCGAGGCATTGGTTTCCGGATGTGATGGCGCGACGCGGTTGCAACCGGTGTCGATTGTCGAATCCTCAAAGGTCTCGATGGTTCGCGCATGATCGGTTATGTCGGACTTGTCGACGGTGAGGTTCGGTCGGTACACGGGGAGTGTGGTCGCGGCATCGGTGACTGCGATGTTCGCGCTCGTCTGGCTGGATTTCTGCCCAATAGCTTCGCCGGTGACGATGCCGACAGCGTCGTAGTCGTGCGCGATAGCCTCAGCGACTGCGAGCATGAACCGGCGGAGAACGAGCATTCGGAGCGACCCGAGATTTTGAGAGAGGTCGGTGACGACGTCACCGGCCTCAACGACGTTGACGGACAGGTCGTGCCCGGGTGCGTACGAGGCGAGTGTTTTGACGGTCGAAACGGCTCGTGCCCGGTGGTCGGGGCCGCCGTAGTCACCGAGGTCGACGTAGACTGGAATCACGGGTGCGCCGCGTTTCATGAGCTTCCAGGCGGCGACCGGCGAGTCGATACCACCGCTGATGAGGGCAACGACGGGCCGCTGGGTCCCGAGTGGGAGTCCGCCCGGGCCCGAACGTTTCTCACAGAAGACGTACGCCTCGTCGGCGCGACACTCGACGAACAGTTCGAAATCGGGGTCGTTGAGGTCGACGGCGGGCTCGCTGCCCAGTTCTTCAATTGCCTCCCAGACGGCGGTCCCGCCATCGGATTCGATGTCCGTACTCGAAAAGGGGTGTGCGTCTGCTGGCCCTGCCCGGCGAGCGTTGACAGCGAAAGTGCCGCCGTCGTGCTGTTCTCGTGCGGTCGCGGCCAGTGCCGTTTTGATTGCAGACAACGTCGGATCGACGGTCGTGACCGCCGAGGCGGAGGTGACGCCGAACGTGTCGGCCGCGGCTGCGGCCACACTCTCTGGCTGGTCAGTATGGATGAACAGCCGGTTCCGTCGCTGTTCGATGCCTCCTGACAGGTCGCGCACGTCGAGCATCGCGCGGAGATTGTCCGCCAGTTGCTGCTCCATCTTTCGACGGACTTGGTTGCTCTTGACGCCGAGTTCGCCGTGGCGGACGAGCACGCTGTCGGCGTCTGGCGGATGCATGCCAGCGAGTTGACTAGCAGTGAGTAAAGGGGTGTCGCCTCGCCGTTTCAGAACGTGGAGAGGTCGCCCTCAATGACCTGCCGCGTGATGTCGGTCACATCGGCCAGTTCGTCGTCGATTGTGGCCTGAATGTCTGCTTCGACATCGCCGACCGCAACGCCGTCTTCGGTGACGACCGTCGCGTCAGCAACGTGGGGCTCGTCAATCGGCGACCCGATCTGTGAGAGCAGGCGCATCTGGACCTGTCGGATGCCATCGACTTCATTTGCGACGGACTGTGCGATTTCTGTCGAAAGGAGATTGTAGATCTTCCCGATGTGGTTGACTGGGTTCTTGCCAGATGTCGCTTCCATGCTCATCGGGCGGTTCGGCGTGATGAGGCCGTTCGCGCGGTTCCCGCGCCCGACAGAGCCGTCATCGCCTTGCTCGGCGCTTGTCCCAGTGGTGGTGAGATAGATGGACTCGGCGTCGTAATCGTCGGCCGTGTTGACGTGGACCGTTACGTCTCGGTCGGTGTACTCTTCGGCGAGGTCAGTAACGAACGCTCGCACGTCCGAAACGGCAGTTTTGTACGCATCGAGGTCCGGGACGTGTTCGTCGACCATCGCAACGGCCACAGTCACGTCGATGTGGTCGCCCTCGCGCTTGCCCATCACCTTCACGTCTTGGCCAACGACCGGGTTGGACGCAGCGTATTCGCCGGTCAATCGCTGTTCGGTGTTGCGGACGATCTGTTCAGTTTCCGTTAGCGGAGCGTGGCCGACACCGTAGCTGGTATCGTTTGCCATCGGAATTGCTGCTTCCTCACCGAACACGGTCTGGAGGTCGCCTGACCCTTCGCCGAACTGAACGTCAACGATGACATCGGAGCCGAGATCGAGGTGGGGGAACTGCTCGTCGAGGTAGTCGCGTGCGGCCCGGAGGGCGATGCTTTCAGCCGGGATACGCTCGCCGTCGAACTTCTTCGTCGCTCGACCGACGACCAGAATGTAGATCGGCTCAAGCACTTCGCCGCCGCCGTACGCAGGGGCGGCAGTGCCGGCGACGAGCTGTGTCTCGTCTGTGTTATAGTGCAAGACTGTGCCGAACCGGTCGATGTACGTCTGTGCCAGTGCACGTGAAACCGTCTCTGCGATGCCGTCACAGATGGAGTCCGGATGGCCGATACCCTTGCGCTCTACGACTTCGATGTCCTGATCTTCGACTGCGAGTCCGCTTGCAGGTTGGACGTGGATGTTCCGCTCAGTCATTGACTCGACTTCGTCTGGCCGGGTTCTATAACTTACGGGAACAGATAACAGCGGAATGATTACTCGTTCGCATCGCTAAGTAGCATCCCGAGATAGGAGGT
The DNA here is from genome assembly GCF_011440255.1 of Haloarcula sp. JP-Z28. Taxonomy (NCBI): domain Archaea; kingdom Methanobacteriati; phylum Methanobacteriota; class Halobacteria; order Halobacteriales; family Haloarculaceae; genus Haloarcula; species Haloarcula sp. JP-Z28. Next base: position 5,022 of record NZ_JAAOHT010000069.1, read on the forward strand.
CCGTTGCTGGTCGTTGGGGTTCAGACTGAGGTCCCGAAGCACCTCGTAGGCTCCTTCTCGAACGGGTTCGATATCGCCGTCGGTTTCGCGCTCGACTTCGACGAACTCGCCGACATCGTCGACAGCGTCGAGGGTGACATCGTACTCTCGGACCTCGTAGACTCGGCGGTTCTTCCGGACCGTCGCCGCGGGCTCGAAGCCGAGGTGCTGGACGATAGCGTCGATGTGGTCGCCGTTCTCGACGCCCGTTTCGAACTCTTCTCGGCTCTTCGACTCCGCTTCGAGGAGTGGCCCCTTGTAGGTGACTTTCGCGTTCGTTACCCCTTTTCTTGTTTCACGGCGGACCCGGAACGCCTCGTCTGTCTCGGCGAAATCCCGGTGGGGCGCATCGTAGTACGTGTCCGTCTGTATCACCGTATCGACCTGTTCGGCTCCGAGCTCGTCGAGTCGCTCCGCGACAGCCTCGATATCCGCCGGCACTTTCACCTCGACTTCGTACATACTGTGTGGCTGGGCCGGGCCGCTGAAAAACACTCCCGTCGACCGCGCCCTTTACTGTGTCCGCTCTCCCGGGTAGTAGTATGGCCGGTCGCTACGAACCGATCGACTCCCCGGACGAGACGACCCTCTTTCCGTACCACGACCTGACGCCGCCGACAGTTGCAACGGTCGCGCGCGCCCGGCAACGCATCCGACAGCACCTCCCGGAGACGCCCTTAGTCTGCAGCGAAGCCCTCTCCGAAGCCCTCGACGCGGATGTCTTGCTCAAGCGAGAAGATACGCTCCCGACCGGCGCGTTCAAAGTCCGCGGCGGGGTGAACCTCGTCGCGTCCCTCGACGAGGAGTTCCACGACGCCGGACTGCTCGCCGCGAGCACGGGAAACCACGGCCAGTCTATCGCCTGGGCCGGGCGTGAGTTCGACGTACCCGTTACTATCGGCGTCCCCGAAGAAGCCAACGCCGGAAAGGTCGGCGCGCTGGAGCAACTCGGCGCAGAAGTCATCCAGTACGGCAAGGACTACGATGAGGCCCGCGAACACATCGAGGACTTGGCGACCCAGCGCGAGGCGCGCTACGTCCACTCGGGCAACGAACCGAAGCTGCTCGCCGGCGTCGGCACGGCGGGGCTCGAAATCCTTGACGAGCGCCCCGACGTCGACCGTGTGTTCTGCCCCGTCGGCGGCGGCACCGCCGCGGCCGGGTACTGCACTACGCTCGGGGCGATGACCGACGCCGATGTCGTCGGCGTGCAGGCTGCGGGCGCGCCCGCGGTGTACCGCGCTTGGCAGGACGAGACGCTGGACGCCCTCGACAGCGTCGACACTATCGCCGAGGGTGTCGCAACCCGGGTTCCGTTCGCGCTCCCGACCGAAATCCTGCAGGCGGGACTCGCCGATTTCCGACTCGTGTCCGAAGACGCCATTACCGATGCCGTGGCGCGCCTGTTCGAAACAGACCGCATCGTCATGGAAGGGGCCTGTGCGACGGCTGTCGCCGCAGCGATTCAGGCTGGTGACGAACTACGGGGCGAGACGGTCGTCCTTCCCATTTCGGGACGGAACATCGACCGAGAGAAGTTTGACCGACTGCTGGCCGAAAGCGAGTACTAGCCGACCACTTCCGAAGTTCTTCGACCGCTACTGACCGGGAAACGTTGTCCTTAAGAGTGCCACGACTGACGAACAGGGTATGAGCAACGAGTCTGAGACCGACGTAGACGAGGAGACCGCAGACGAAGAAGAACAGGCCGAGGGACTCCAGAAGGGCGATGTCGTCAAGCTCGCCTACACTGCCCGCACCGTCGACGGCGGTCAGCTTGTCGATACGACCGACGAGGAAGTCGCCGAGGACGACGGTATTGATACCGAACAGCAGGAGTTCGGTCCGCGAACCATCGTGCTGGGTGAGAACCACATCTTCCCGGATGTCGAGCAGGACATCTACGGGAAGGAGGTCGGCGACGAGGGTGACGTGACCGTTGCGGCTGCCGACGCCTTCGGCGAGTACGACGAGGAAGAGGTCCGGACGGTTTCGAAGGACAAGATCCCCGAGGACGACCGCTACCCCGGCGCGCACGTCGACCTCGAGGGCGAACACGGCCACGTCGAGACCATCATCGGCGGCCGCGCGCGAGTGGACTTCAACCACCCGCTGGCCGGTGAAGACGTCGAGTACGACTACGAAGTCCTCGAAGAGGTCACGGACCGCGAGGAGAAGGCACAGGGCATCATCCAGATGATGCTCGACATGGAACTCGACGTGTGGTTCGAGACTGACACCGTCGAGGAAGAACAGCTCGTCGAGAGCGAGGACGAGGATGAAGACGAAGAGTCCGAGCCCGAGTACGAAACCGTCGAAGTCGAGAAAGAGACGCTCTACATCGAGGCGACGCCGCAGCTGACGATGAACCAGCAGTGGATGATGGGCAAACAGCAGATCGCCCAGCAGCTCACGCAGCTACTCGATATTGACCGCATCATCGTGCAGGAAGAGATCGGTGGCGGCGGCATGGGCATGCCCGGCATGATGGGCGGCATGGGCGGTGCCGGCGGTGCTGACATCGAAGACGCGCTGGAAGACGCCGACGTTGACGCCGAGGAGATCGTCGAAGAGATCGAAGGCGCCGAAGAGTAACTTCGTCGCGAGCACGCCGAGCGGTTCTACGGTGCTGAGCGACAGCGAACGGGGTTGCGGTATCGAGCGGTAGCGGGCGGTTTTACGGTTCTAGGCGCTAGCAACTGCCACTTTCTGACGGCCAATACGGGAGAACCGTTATACGCACGACACGTCATCACTACGCATGCGAGTGTCGCTGGTGTACCCGTCACTGCTCGCGCTCCCGCCGGGAATCGCGTTTGGCGTCGGCACGGTCGTGCTGACTGGAAGCACCGGCGCAGGATTGGCAGCAGGCGTTGGTGTTGGTCTCGGACTATTCTTGTTGATACTCGTCGGCACTGAGTTCGGCTCGACGGACAGAGAGCCACGGCCCGGCGGCGAATAGAATCAGGCGATGTCGCGGCTCGTATCGATGCTGACCTCTTCGACGAGATTGAGCTTGATGATATCAGTGGGAGCGCGCCCGCCGCGGAACTTCGGAATCGCGAGCCGGTTTTCGACCTCGTCACCGTTCGTTGTGGTGTTAAGCTGGAACACCACGTCAGCGAAGTGCTCGGTCGTATCTCGAAGCGGTGGCACGTCACGGCCGTCGAGACAGTGGACGATAGCGAGGCTCCCGGTGTTGACGATATGGTTCTGCAAGTCGTTCATGAACGCGCGAAAGCGCGAGTGTGGCTCTTGGGCTTCCAGCACGTCGAGCGGGTCGACGATGAGGTTTGAGGTCTCCGGCAGTGCCGAGACGAGCTTGCCGGCGTTGTCAAGCGGCGCTTCGCCGGAGATGTGCCGCACCGTCGGGTCGCCGGTATTGGCCGGCGTCTGTTCGATGCTCGCGATGACTGATTCGGCGGTCCGGTCGAGCGACAGCCACAGCGTCCCGCGCGTGGCGGTAAGTTCGTAGAGGAACAGCTCCGCTTGGCTAGCCGGCTGGGCAGAGAGCACGACGATACTCCCCGCAGGGATGCCACCATCGAGCTTTCTGTCGAGGACATCGATGCCCGTTCGCAACCGGTTGGCCATACCACTGAGAGCTTATTTACCCACGAGATTAAGTATTCCGCTTGGCGAGAACGTTCGCCATCTCAACGTATTTTGCCACCGCCCGGTCCGATTCCAACGGCCTCGACACCGATGGAACGTGAACCGTTCCCGAGCAGGACAGCAGGTCCGATGGGTCCACGGACCCGTCACCGCCGACGAGGACTGTGAGGGCGGGCGGCGCGTCAAGCGCACGGGCAATCGCCGCGGTTTTGGCTGTGTCGGTGAGGCTCTGTCGGGTTGGTGCACTCACAAGCACTGTCCTGTCGGCCGCCCGTAGCGGCTGGGCGGCATCCGGGCCAGCGCCGGCTGGACAGTCGAGTACTACAGGGCCATCACACCGAGACAGACTGTCAATAGCATTGTCGATAGCGGCTCCGGGTGCGGTCTGACAGGGAAGTACGTCGACGTTCTCGACGGTCGTGGCGGGCTGGGCAACTGCGGTCGGCTCAGCCGAGGCTGTGATATCAGCGATTCCGGGTGTCGGAGCGACGCCAGCGCGACGGTGGAGGTTCGGCATGTCGCGGTCGGTGTCCACGACTAGCGACCGCCGGGTGGGCGTTCCCAGTGCCTGACCGAGCCCGAGGGCGATGGTCGTTTTGCCACAGCCACCCTTGCCGCCAGCGATTGCGAGCATAGTGAGGGTGGACTGCCTATCGGTTTTGAATCCTCGTACTATGAATCACAAACAGTGACCGCAAAACTGGGCCGGAAGGTCTGACTTACGTCGGTTGGCTGTTGCCTACCCTTACGCGCTGGGTTCCATTGTCGGGCGCAGTTTCAGGTTGTGGCCGCTGTCGGCCGGTGTTAGCCCGGCTATAACAATACCGATGTACCCGAAGGGCTGGGACATGAACCTACATCACGAGCGCATCGAAGCCTCGCCGCCGGCGAGTACGATGAGCTTCTGTCTCACAACCGACCTCACGGGGAACGGCCGACCGGACGTCATCGTCGGGGCGCTCGGCGACACGCACGAGGTCCAGTTCCCACTCGTCGACAAGTCAGTCGACTTGCTGTCCGTATTCGGTATGGGGCCGTTGGCCCGCTGGCTCCAGACGAACGTGTTCTGGTACGAAAACCCCGGCTGGGAGCGCCACGACGTTGCCAGCGCACCGGAACTATCCGTCGGTGGCTCGCTTGGTGACATCACGGGGAACGGCCGACCGGATATGGTCGCCGGCCAGAACATCCACCAGCACAAACTGTGGTGGTTCGAGATACCGGACAACCCACGGAAGCAGTGGACGCGCCGGCTCATCACCGACGATTTCGAGAAATATCACGACACCGCTGTGGCGGACGTGGACGGCGATGGACAGAACGAGGTCGTTGGGCTGTCCCAGGAGTCAAAGACAGTGTTCTACTACGATATTCCTGCGGACCCGACGCGAGAACCGTGGCCGGTGGCCAACCGACACGTCGTCGCCGAGGACCTCGATGTTGAGGGCGTCGCTGTCGAGGACATTGACGGGGACGGTGCGGTCGAAATCGTCGCCGGCCCCAACGTCTTCCACCGGACGGCCGACGGATGGGACCGGGAGCCAATCGCCGAGGACTGGCAGTGTACTCGCGTCGCTATCAAGGACGTTGACGGCGACGGCGACCTAGAGATAATCCTCGTCGAGGGTGACGAACCGTATCTCGACGACCGCCCGGCCAGGCTGGGCGTGTTGGACCCACCCGAGTGGGACCTGACCCTGCTGCACGACGACCTTTCGAACCCGCACAGCCTCGACGTGGCGGACTTCGACGGTAACGGTAATCCCGATATCTTCGTCGCAGAAATGGGTCTAGAGGACGGACACGAACCGCGACAGCTCGTGTTCCACAACGACGGCGCGGGGAATTTTGAGCAGAAGGAACTGAACACCGGCATCCCCACCCACGAGGCGAAGGTCGTCGACCTCGACGGTGACGGCGTCCCGGACATCGTCGGCAAGGCGTACACCGAGCCCCGCGTCGATGTCTGGCAGAGCAACCCCTGACGAGTCGCCTCGTCGTGTTATTTTGGCCGCTACGCTCCCTCTGGCCTCGCTTTCGAACCCAGCGACGATGTTCCCGAAGCCGAACCTGACGATGTAAGTGACCGTTCAATTCCCGTGTCGGGGGATTCAAGAGCGTCCGGAGCGCGGTATCGAGTGAAATGCGGCACGACCACATCATCAGCGCGAAACAACTCTCGCGGGGCGACATCGAGACGGTGCTCGACCACGCGGCTGACATCGCGGCTGACCCGGGAGCGTTCGCGGACCGGCACAGCGACACGCTGCTTGGCCTCCTCTTTTTCGAGCCGAGCACCCGGACGAAGATGAGCTTCACAACGGCGATGAAACGCCTCGGCGGCGACATCGTCGACATGGGCTCTGTCGAGTCCTCAAGCGTGAAAAAAGGCGAGTCACTGGCTGACACTGTCCGCGTCGTCGAGGGGTACACCGACGCGCTCGTGCTCCGGCACCCGATGGAGGGTTCCGCGAAGATGGCGAGCGAGTTCGTCGACGTGCCGCTCGTCAACGCCGGCGACGGGGCCGGTCAGCACCCGACACAGACGCTGCTCGACCTCTACACGATCCGTGAAAACGCCGGCTTCGACGACTTGACTATCGGCATCATGGGCGACCTGAAGTACGGACGAACCGTCCACTCGCTGGCCCACGCACTCACGACCGTCGACGCCAGCCAGCACTTCATTAGCCCGGAGTCGCTCCAGCTTCCGCGGTCGGTTCGCTACGACCTCCACGAGGCCGGCGCAGGCATCCGCGAACACACCGAACTTGACGACATACTCCCGGAACTGGACGTGCTCTACGTGACCCGCATCCAGGCCGAGCGGTTCCCCGACGAAAGCGAGTACCGCGAAGTCGCCGGCCAGTACCAGATCGACGGCGACACGCTTGCGGCGGCCAAAGACGACCTGACCGTGATGCATCCGCTCCCACGCGTCGACGAGATCGCTCACGACGTCGACGAGACCACCCACGCACAGTACTTCCAGCAGGCCCACAACGGTGTTCCCGTACGGATGGCGCTGCTTGACCTGATGCTCGGAGGCGACCAATGAGCGACAACGACCAGCAACTCCGCGTTTCGAAGATCCAGAACGGCACCGTCATTGACCACATCGCGGGCGGACAGGCGCTAAACGTCCTGGCGATTCTCGGCATTGACGGCACCAGTGGCGACTCCGTCTCCGTCGCGATGAATATGCCCTCGGACCGCCTGGGTCACAAGGATGTGGTCAAGGTTGAGGGCCGCGAACTCTCACAGAACGAGGTCGACGTGCTCTCGCTCATTGCCCCTGCGGCGACGATCAACATCATTCGCGACTACGAGGTTATCGAAAAAGGCCGCGTCGAGCGCCCGTCGGTCGTCGAGGGCGTCCTCGAATGCCCGAACCACAACTGCATCACGACTGAGAACGAACCCGTCGACTCGCGCTTTGCCGTCGGCGACGACGGTGTCCGCTGTGAGTACTGCGATACGATCATCCGCGACGACCTGCCGGCACACATCCTCGCAGAGTAAGCCGACCTTGCTGCCGCTTTGCTACTGTAGCCAGATGCTCGCAAACGAGTCGAAGTAGTCTTCGCCGGTATTGATCAGTACGTGGTCTGCACCGAGTGCCGTAACGCGGTTTGACACCGAGTCGATGTGGGCGTCGAGCCGCGACTGGTACGTCTCCGCCAGCGAGCCGCTGAAATACGATCGGCGTGTCTCGTCGCTCTCGGGGTCGGCAAACAGCACGTCACCGACGACGCCAGGGTCCCGTTCCGCTGGCGCGACCACGCGGACCAGCAACACGTCGGCGTCGTTGCGTGCGAGCGCGGCGATACCGGATTCGAGTGCCTCCGGGTCGGCCAGACAGTCGCTGAAGACGACGACGAGCGAGCGCGACCGAATGCGTTCGGCGTACGCTTCCAGCGCGGATTCGAAATCGGCCGTCCCGCCGGGCGTCATCTCGTTCAACTGGTCGATGAGCGAGAGGAGTTCGCCGCGGTTCGACTGGCCGGTATCGATCCGGTTCACCCGGTCGCGGAACGTGCAGAACTGGAAGTCGTTGTTTTCCTCCGCGGTAAGGTAGGCGAAGCCGAGCCCGAGTTTGGCGGCGTACTCGAACTTGTGACTCGTCGCGTCGCCGTAGTCCATCGACGCGCTCGTGTCGACGAGCAGGTGGACGGTCAGGCTCCGCTCTTCCTCGTATTGCTTGATGAAGTACTCCTCTGTGCGGGCAAACAGCTTCCAGTCGATCCGTCGCGTGTCGTCCCCCGGCGAGTACCGCCGGTAATCGCTGAACGTGAGCCCCTCGCCGACCCGCGGGGACTGCTGGTCGCCCTGCCGAATCGAGGTCGTCTGGCGGTTCAGCGCGGCGGTGAACCGGCCGAGTTCGTCGAGAAAGTCCGGTTCGATAGTCACGACTGTCCCTCCCATTCTTGCTGTGCCGCCCGCTGAACCGCGGTCACTGAGTCGCTCATTCCAGCAGGGCTGCGATGAGGTCGTCCGCCGTTCGACCCTCCCGCTCGGCCCGGAAGTCAACGATAATCCGGTGGCGGAGCACGGGGGCTGCCAGCGCCTCAATGTCCTCCCCGGTGACGTGCGAACGGCCGTGGAGGAACGCCCGGGCCTTCGCCGTCTGGACGAGTGCCATGCTCGCCCGCGGGCTGGCACCGAACTCGATGTCGTCGGCCTCGCGCGTCCGGCGGACGAGCTGGACTGCCCGGTCGCGCAGGTCGTCTGCGATAGGCATCTCACGGACCAGTTGCTGTATCGCCTGAATTTCCGAGCGGGTCAGCGACCGCTCAACGGGGACCTGTTCTGCCCCAGCGGTGTACATGTCGACGATAGTCCGTTCCTCGTCGTAGTCCGGATAATCGACCAGCAGCTTCAGCATGAAGCGGTCGGTCTGGGCCTCCGGAAGCGCGTAGGTCCCCGACTGGTCAATCGGGTTCTGGGTGGCCAGAATGAAAAAGGGACGCGGCAGTTCGTAGGTCTCGCCCGCGGCGGTCACCTGTTTCTCCTGCATCGCTTCCAGCAGGGCGGCCTGTGTCTTCGGCGTTGCCCGGTTGATCTCGTCGGCCAGTACGACGTTGGCGAACACCGGCCCTTTCTCGAAGACGAACTCGCGGCCGCTGTCGGTCTCGCGGATAATCTCGGTCCCAGTGATATCGGACGGCATCAGGTCCGGGGTGTTCTGAATCCGGGAGAATTGGAGGTCGGTCACCTCCGCGACGGTCCGGACCATCGTCGTCTTCCCAAGCCCTGGGTTCGATTCGAGCAGGGCGTTGCCGTCGGCCAGGATACAGATGAGCAGTTGCTCCAGTACCGCCTCCTGACCGACGATCCGCGTGCTGATCTGTTCACGTGCGTTCGCGATCTTCTGCTGTAGTTCGTCGATGTCTTGCTCTGGGCTCATGGGTCGGTGTCCTCGTCGTCTGTGTCCTGATCTCGAATCCTGAGATTGTACTCGCGGATGAGGTCCGCATCCTCGACGTCTTCCTGACCGGCGAACCCGGCCTGCTGGCTGTCGACTGTCCCACTGCCGCTCCCCGGCCCCTCGGTGTCCGACGACGGGAACGACTGACTCCGGTCGATTTCTTCGTCGCCGCCCGTCGAGTCAATCTCGGCGGTGAGGTTCTCGTCGCCCGCCTGTACGTCCTCGCTGTCGCCGAGTATCGCGTCGCCGTCTTCGAGCCCCTCGTACTGGCTTGGCCGGTCGTTTGGTGACTCCGTCTCGACCGGGTCGCGGTCGAGCAGGCCGATGTCCACGACGGCTACCTGCACTGTCGCCAGACTCAGCAGGATAACGACAACAAGCGTCCCGAGCAGTCGCCGGCTGTCGACGAGCGCGACGCTTGAACTCTGTTTCAGCCCATCGAGGACATCCTCGTAGAGCCGGGCCGCCATCCGTGTCTCGGCCTCGTCTTCCACCGCATCCCGCGCCGTTCGGAGCGCGTCGGTGACGTTCGCGTTCGCCGCCTCGAACTGCTCGACGAGCGGCTGACGGACTCGGTACAGATACTCGCCGATAAGCCAGCACACTCCGATGGCGATGCCAACGACTGCGCCTGTCGGGAACGACAGCGCAGGTACCGAGCGGCCGACAGCCGCCTCAACCGGGTCCGTCACCGCCGCCGGAACCGACACCTGTGTCGGGAGTTCGGCCGGCGAGAGGACAGTCAGGAGGATGTTCACCAGAAGAAAGAGCAACACCGCGTCAACGATGGCGTAGACGAACGCCGCCTTCTTTCCCTCGCGTCTCACCTCGGCGATGGCGGCGGCCATCCGTTCGCGTGCTTGTGCCCGTTCGCTTTCAGGCGGCTCCTCACCGCCGTTCTCTCCGATGTTTGTATCTGGTTTGTCCATCAGTAGCCCTCGCAGGTAGCTTTCTCCTGGTTCTCCGGCTGGCTACAGAGCGTCTCGATATCGTCTCGCAGCTCTTGGTTCTGGTTTTCAAGCTCCTCAATATCGTCTTCGAGCGTACTTATCCGTGATTCCAGACTGTCGATGTCGTCCTGCAGGTCTGACACCTGGTCCTCCAGTTCGGCACGCTCGTCCTCTAGATCCTCGTTTTCGCTCTCCAGATCATCGATCGTCGACTCAAGGTCGTCAACCTCGTTTTGGAGCGTGTCGCGCTCATCCTGCAGGTCATCGACCGTCCCCTCCAGTTCTTCGACGCGGTCCTCGCTATCGCGGAGCGACTGCCGAGTCTCTGCTAACTGGCTCTCTGTGGCGTTCAACTGTTCTTCTGTCTGGTTCAGATTGGTCGCGACCTGATCGACATCCTCCGACCGCGTCTCCAGTTGGTCTTCGAGTTCGTCAACGCGGGTCTGGGTAGATTCCAAGTCATTTCTGGTGTCGTCTAGATTCTCCCGGAGTTCGGCGTTTTGCTGGCGAAGCTCCTGATTCTGCGAGCGCAGGTCGCTGGCTGAGTCCTGGTACAGCACCGTCGTTCCGCCGGTACCAACCATCGAGAGGGCGACGAACACCACGAGTCCGAGGTTGATCCGGCGACCGATTGCGCTCACGGGAGCCCACTCTCCAGAGAGGTGCGACCGCGGTACACTTGAACACGGCGGGCGACCACCTCGCCGGTGAACAGCAGGAGCGCGCCGAGCAGGGCGACCCAGTCCCAGGTGTCCTGAACGGTGCGGACCCGGGTGGACTTCTGGCGTGCCTCACTGGCTATCTGTTCGCCCTGGTCTGGGGTGAAAGCCTGTCCGCCGGTCGTTTCGACGAGCGCATCGAGGCTGTCACTTGGGCCGAAGGAAGCGTACTCGACGGGGTAGTTCGCCGCATATTCAGTGTCGAGCGCCGCCTGATACCCCGCTTCTCTGGGCGTAAACTCGCCGCGATACCGGCCGTCGCCGACCTGACGGAAGGAGATGTTTGCCGCGTCCGGGCGGCTATCGCCCTGGTAGGTCAGCGTCGTTGGCCGTCCCACGCGGGCATCGCCGACCGCTGTGACGCCGGTTTGTGTGCGCATGGGGTCACCCACCGCGTAGTTGACCGATTTCGTGACGACTAGCGAGTCCGGTCGGTCGAGCAGGCCGCCCATCGTGTTATCCGAATCGTAGGCGGTAATAGAGACCACGCGGCCCAGCCCAAACCGCCAGGAGGCGATGGCCGGCTTCCCGTCCGCGGTGGCGACCTGATAGTCCGCTCCGGGCTTGACTTGGACGTTGTTCGCCTGGCCGGGATTGGCCGTCAGCTCGACGCCGGCGGTGATGAACGTGTCCTCCGTGACGATGGTGAGGTTTTCGCCCTGGTAGCGCCGCGAGGAGCCGCCAAAGAGGAGCCGCAGGCGCTCGGTCTCGTCGGCCGCAAAGTACGAGCCGCCGGACTCGCTGGCGATTTGACGCATCGTCGCGACGCCGACGCGCTTGCCGACGCCGACCGAGACGACGCGGGTCCCTTCGCGGCCCAGTTGGTTGGCAACGGCCGCCGGCGGGCCGAGCCGGTCCTGCCCGTCACTGAGGAGGATGATCGTCCCCTCGCGGTCGTCCAGCAGTTCGTCAGCGCCCTGAAGTCCGACGGCGATGTCCGTCGCGCCGCCGCTTTCAAGCCGCCGTATCTTATCGGCAGTCTCTGCCCGGTTCTGACCGAGCGCTTGCATCTCCGAGACGCGGTACGCGTTCTGGTTGAACGCAACGACACCCACCTGATTCTCGTCGCCGAGCTGGTCGAGCACGTCAAGCGCGACAGCTTTCTGTACCGAGAGGCCGCTCTCAGCGCTGCCGGACACGTCGACGAGGATGACAATGTTCGACTCGCCGCCGGTCGCGTTCCCGACCCGGACCGGGAGCATCGAGGCCACCGGCGACGTTTCGTAGCCACCGTTCTCGTAGGCGTTGTCGCCGCCCGCGACGACCAGCCCGCCGCCGTTGATGACGAAGTCCTGCAGGGCAGTGGTGTTCCCCATATTGCCCGACGGCGTGTCTTGCATGACGACGGCGGCGTAGTCATCGAGGTCCGCCGGGACTGACGAGGCCGTCGAGACGTTGTACAGCGAGTCGAGGTAGTTCCGCAGCGGGTACTCACCCTGTGAGACGTACAGCACGTCGGGCTGTTCGACGACGCGGACGCTCTTGTAGAACACGTCGTTTCGCGCGTACTCGTCGTCGCCGGACAGTGTCGCGGTCACCCGGTGTGACCCGAGCGCCTCGAACGTGTGGTCGACGGTGAGCGTCCCGTCCGGCCGGAGTTCACCCTCGGTGACCGTCTCGCCGTCGATGGTCACCTCGACGGGCACTGGTTCGAGGACGCTCACGCCCTCCATCGAGACGGTGTACTGCGACCGGACGCCGCGACTCACCGTCGACGGCCCGGCTATCGTCACGGCTCGCTCTGTTCGTGGCGACTGGGGAGTGACGCTGTGGACGGTCGCGTTGAGCCCGGCGGCGTCCTCGGCAGCCGTTGCAAGGCTTCGTCCCTCCGTGACACGGCCGTCGGAGACGACGACAACCGTCCCGTTTTCCTGAAGGTTTGCCGCTACGCCGTCGCCGAGCCGCGAGTTCGACCCGCTACCGATCGTCGCCCGCGTCACCGGGACGCCCTCGTCCTCGATATCCCGTACTAGCGCGTCGGTCGTGTTCGGATAGATGCCCATGCTCGCGGAGTCGTCTGTCAGCAGTGTCACGCCCGGCTCGCCCGGTGTCTCCCGGGTCTGGACGGTGTACGGCTCCATCGCACCGAGCACGAGCAGGCAGACGATGAGCACGCGGCTGGCAAGCAGGAGTCGGCGGCTCCGGTTCGAGGCCGACCGCGTCCCGCCCTCGCCACGCCGGATGAGATATGCGAGGAGACCGATGGCGACTGGCAGGGCCAGCAACGGCCACAGCTGCTCGACACCAACGGTGAGTCCTTCTGTGAGGGTGTAGGAGACCGCCATCAGAGGTCACCCCGCCGGCGGAGATAGCCGACCTCGGCCAGTGCGAGTACCAGCCCGCCTAGCGCGACGTACTCGGTCAACGGCTGTGGCACCGACCGCCGTTCGGTCCGGGTGAGGTTCCCGGCCGTCCCGGAGCGCTGGTCGAGTGCTTCGACATTGGTGTTTGACTCGCTTTCGTCCAGCAGCGACGCACTCACCTGCCGGCTCTGGCTCCGGTAGAGGCCGGCACGCTGGAGCGGGACCGAATTCCCGGAGACAGGGCCAGCCGGCCCCTCGACAGTGGTGTTTCCGAACCGGACGGTCTCGCCGGTCTCGTGGTTCAGCGCCGGGAGCGGTTCCCTGTCCGCGAGGTAGTACACTGCCCGCTTCCAGAACACGGGGTACTGGTAATTGAACTTGAAGCTGGACCGGTCCTCGATGTAGCCGTAGTACATGAGGCGGCCACCGTTCCGGTCCTCGGTCGCAATGAGCGGCGTCCCGTCGCTCAGTTGTACCTGGGCCGACCCGGAGCGCAGCGAGCCCGAAACGTACTCCTCGGGAGGCTGGAAGTCGATGCCGCGGGTGAGCTGTGTCTGTGCTGTCTGGCCCACCGTCGCGCCCGCCTTGGTCTCGCCGGGTTCGATGAGGAGGAGGTCCCGGTACCGCTGCGGGAGGTTGTCCTGTGCCAGCACCGCCACGCCGCCACCGTCTTCGACCAGTTCGCGCCCGGTTTCGACGTTCCCGGGGAGCAACGAACTCCTGTCGACGTTGCTGTACAGGATGATGTCGTAGTCGCCCTGAATCGTTGTCGGCGGCTGCCTGACTGTCACGTTCACCCGGTCAACGACCGACAGCGCGGTGGTCAGGTACCGATTCCGGTCGTTTGTCAGCACCAGCACGTCGACGGCCGCGTCCGCCGGTGCGGCGACGTAAACGCTGTCATCCGTTGGGAAACTGTCGCCTGGGCTAAGCCGGGCCTCACTCCCACCGGCCGGGACCGGGAGCGTCACCGAACCCACGTCGTCAGGCCCGAGCTGGAGCTCTTGCTGGGCGTTCCCGAGCCGGACGGTCCGGGTCACGGTCGAGTCGCCGTAGTTTTTCACCGACAGCGTCACCGCCGAGCCGGAGAACCGCCGGTCGATGAAGCCGACGTTCCCGTCGCCCCCACCGTCGAACTGCTGGAGGTCGACGGAGAGCCCGCGCCCGCGAGCCGTCGTGACCGCGGTCGTCCACTCCTCGCCCGCGAAATCGCTCAGGACGACGACTCTGGCGTTCTCGCCGGCGAGCGAGGCTGCCTGCGAGATAGCGCCGCTGAGCGCTCCCGGCGCATCCGTCGGACTGAGTCCGTCCAGCGTTCCCTGGGCCGCTGTCGGCGTGCCACGCTGGAGTACCACCTCGCCACCGTTGGTCGTCGTGACGACAGAGGTTGTCCCAGTCACCTCATCTCGGGCGGCCGCGACGGCCTGCTGGAAGCGCGTCTGGCCGTCAGCGTCGGTCTGCATTGACGCGCTCGTGTCGACGACGATGACCGTCTCCGCTACTGTCGCCCGCTCGGAGACGGTGACGTACGGTGTCGCCAGTCCGACTGCGAGCACCAGCACGACCAGCACCTGCAACAGCAGCAGCAGGCTCCGTGAGATCCGTTCGAGAAACGGCGTCGCTGACTGCTGGCGTTCTCCGGCGACGAGAAACTGGAACGTCGGCAGCGTGAGTTCCTGCGGGTCCGGTCGAATGAGATACAGCACGACGATCGGCACCGTAAGGAGGAGGGCGGCCAGTCCCAGGGGGGCAAGCAAAACGTCCGAGAGGACCATTGTCGATGTATCAGGCGGAGGCGGCATTTATCTTGTGTCTCTGGTGACACCAACCTGTGAACAGGCCCCGACGCCGTCTATCTGAGACACGACGTGGCACAGTTCATATTCGGAGCCGTCGTGACGTCAGGAAGCTATTCTCTATGAACATTCTGGACAAACCTGCCGATGTCTGTCGGTTACGATGAGAATCGACAAAACGTATTTAACTGAACGTCGGAGATGAACAGACAGAATGGACCAATCCGAAAGCGGGCTCACAGGGACAACAACGGGCACCGCTTCCGAACGGACCATTGAGGTTCTGTTCGAAATTGAACTGCCCGATGACTGTTCGTGTCCACTTTCGGATCCGGATGCAGACATCGAGAACGTTCATAACCAGATCGACGACGGAGTCTGTCACGCGGAGATGACCGTCTCTGATGAAACTGGTACCCCGCGGGTCCTGCATTCGACAAATCAGGTCGGAGACGCCTGTCTCTGTCTGGCGTTTAGCGAGGTCGGGTGTGTACCACGAACCCGGCGCGTAGACGGTGACTCACTTTTTATCGAGACGTACGTCTCAGACCGGAGCGTCATCAGCGAGCTGGTCGAGCAGTTGCAACCAGCGGCTGAACGAGTGCGCCTGCGACGGCTGACATCCCGGCAGGACAACAAGACAGAGTCGGACCCTGCGACTGTCGACCTCGCCTGTCTCACGACAAAACAACGGGAAGCAGCGATAATCGCGGTCGACGAAGGCTACTACCAGCAGCCCAGAGAGACGACTCTCGACGACCTCGCATCGACACTCGGTATCTCGAAATCTGCGCTCTCTCAGCGCCTGAACGCCGTTGAATCGAAACTCGCGACGGCCGCCTTCGACCCGTAACCTCATTTTTTCGGTCAGGACGTACTGGCGGTAGCATCGATGCCGGCGTTGTAGCGACCGAGACAAACGCGAACAGGCCGTTCCATGGGTGAAACCGCGTTTCGGTCGGCAGTCTAGCTTCTCGACACGCCATCGGCCTATCGGCTACACCGTGGGTTCAAGCTGAGTGGCGCGGTTCTCACCTGTATTTAAACCCCTTCATAATACAGCGCGTTTCCTACCGAGTTCCGAGAGCAATCGACAACTAGAGCCATGAATAACCCACAGCAACCGAGATTGACGCCGATTGAGGAGTGGGAAGATGAAGCAACAGCGATGCTCGACGGCGTCGAGTACGATACTGATCTGGGGCTACGGATGGCTCGTGACGCGATCCGCGTCTCAAATGGGGAGCTGAGCGACGCCGAATTCCACGAAAAGTACCACGAGGCGGTGCTGGCGGAGTTCGGTGCAGACGAGCGACCGACCAAACCTGAGGGATTCGACGATGACTGACAACGATGGGCTGTATCGGCGTGATGTACTGAAAGCCGGGGGAGCGGCTGCTGCCCTTGGTCTCGGCGGCGGTGAGTTCCTTCAGGGACTGGCCGAACGCGGGGACCAAACGGCGGCGTCAAAGCACAACACGGGTATCGAGAACTACGTCGGGCAAAATGACGTCATCCAGACCGTCTGTTCGCCGAACTGTCGCGGGAAGTGTCCCATCGATGTCCACGTCCGTGACGGACAGGTGAGAAAGGTCGAGCCACACCCGCCGGAAGATGAGCAGTACAAGCGGGCCTGTGTGCTCGGGCTCTCACACACCCAGCGCGTGTACGACCCGACGAGACTGAAATACCCGATGAAGCGCACCGACTGGTCGCCCGACGAGCCCAATCCCGACGGACGCGGTCCGGATGCCGAGTTCGAGCGCGTCTCGTGGGACGAGGCGCTCGACCTCGTCGCCGACAAGATGCAGTCGTTGAAAACAGACCACGGCGCAGAGAGCGTCCTCTTCCATGAGGGGTCGGGGAACTACGGCCAGACCGGCAAGGCGTTCAGCCGCCTGGCCTCTCTATTCGGCTCAACCCAGTCTGCATGGGGAATCGACGCCAACGTCGGTCGCGGATTCAACCGGGTCACTGGGACCGGCTTCTTCCTGCCACCGACGAACGAGGCCGAGGACTGGGAGAACGCGAACACCATCATTGTCTGGGGGTCGGACCTCTTCTCCAGCCAGTTCCAGATGGACGCCTCGGAGGTGCTCGATGCCGTCGAGAACGGGGCGAAGCTCGTCGTGGTCGACCCAGTGTACACGACGACGGCATCGAAAGCCGACCTGTGGCTCCCGGTCAAACCCGGGAAAGACGTGCATCTCGCGCTTGCGATGATGCACACCGTCTTCGAGGACGGGACGTACGACGAACAGTTCCTTCGGCAGCGGACGACCGGTCCTGCGCTAGTCCGGAAAGATACCGGCGACCTGCTCAAGTCGAGCACTGTCTTCGACGACGGCAGTGATGATCAGGTCGTCGCTGTCGAACAGGGAAGTAACACGGCAGTCGAACTCGAACCCGAGACCGACGGCCCGTATGCGCTGTTCGGGGAGTTCACTGTCGACGGCATCGAGTGTGAGACGGCACTGACCAGACTCCGAGACCACGTAGCTGACTACGCGCCGTCGGAAGTCGCCGAGCAGACCGGTGTCGACGCGGAGAACATCCGCACTGCAGTCCGGTGGCTGGCGACTCGTGGCCCCGGTGGCATCGCCCCGAGCTACGCGCTCGGGCGGTACAAACACGGGCACATCTTCGGCCAGACCTATGCGATGCTGATGGGGCTGACCGGTGACTACGGCCGGCACGGAAACATCCACGCGCACCACTCCGGCGGTGCAACGCTCAGTACCGGCGGCTGGAGTACGCCCGAAGATGCTGATCCCGGACCATCGGTGCGCTTCTCCGACTACCCGGACGCGATGATCGACGGTGACCCGCACAAGGTCAGGGCCGTTTACTCAATCGAGTCGAACATGATGGGCAACCAGTTCCCGGACCGACAGCGGTTCAGAGAGGCTATCAAGAGCCTCGAGATGTTCGTCGTCGCGGACATGCATCACACGGATACGGTCCAGCATGCAGACATAATCTTCCCGGTCCCACACTGGTTCGAACAGGAGGACATCGTTTCCAGCTGGGGGTCCCATCCACACATCAGCTATCGACACAAGGTCCAGGAGCCGATGTGGGAGGCCAGAGATGACTACTACGCGATCCGCGGGCTCGCGGAGCGACTTGGATTTGGTGATTACTTCCCGGAGACGAAACGCGAGATGCTTCGGGAACTCGCCAGCCGGGACGACGCCATTGACTTCGAGACGCTGTTCGAGCAGGGGACGCAAAAGAAGCAGGACGTTCCCATCGTCAAGTACACCGACGAGTTCCCCACCGACACGGGGCGAATCAAGATGTACGACGACGACGCCCCGAGCGAGGAGGGCGTGACGTTCGACCTCCCGCGGCCACTCGAAGACCGGACAGCCGACGACTACGAGAAGGCCGACGAGTACCCGCTGATGTTCATGCAGAAGCACAGTCGGTTCCGCATCCACTCGCAGTACGAGATGCTGAACTGGGTGCGTGAGGTCAACCCCGAACCACAGCTGGACATCCATCCGTCGGATGCGAAGGCTCGCGGCATCGAGGACGGCGAGTACGTCCGGGTGCACAACGACCGCGGCGAGATGATCGTGAAGGCGAAGTACAACGAGGCGTTCCAGCCGGGGCTGGTAAACACTGACCAGGGATGGTGGTCGCGTGACTACCTCAAGGGTCACCACAACGACCTCACGCACAACGAGGTCAGCGAAGTCGGCCAGACAATGTCGTTCTACGATGTCCGTGTCGCCGTCGAGCCGGCTCCTGACGACCTTGACACGGAGAAGTACGAAACGGACAACCCGCGTGGAACTGT
>NZ_JAAOHT010000007.1:0-85106 GCF_011440255.1 Haloarcula sp. JP-Z28
TCTGACCGTCAGGTCAGAACGGCAGCGGGGGCACTCGACGCCATCACGCCAGCGAACCTGCTGCAACAGGTCCGCTGCAGCCGATTCCGACACGAACCGGCTTATTGGGAACATATCGGGCACCGCTAGCGCGGTGCCCTTGCCCTCTTCGACTTTCAGCCGCTGCTCTCGCTATCAACAATCTCCTTCGCAAGAGCGAAACACATTTTGTGTGAAGCGGTCCCATATTGATGGGGCAACGCAGTTACTGAGCCGAAAAGAAACTGAGAAATAGTATAGCCGAATAGCTATTCCGTATCGCTATACAGTCGTTCGAGGAGATCAGTGACGCCAGCTTTGGTTTTGAGGTAGCGCCGCTCTCCATCGGGCGTTCGAACAGCGTAGTTGTACACGACGCTGTCCGGGACGTACCACCGGTCGCCGTACGTCGAAAGTACCTCGTCGGTCTCCCCACCATCTGTGACTTCAGTTGGGTTACCCTCAGCGGTATCTGCCGCCGCCTGCCGGGTGCTCTCGCCTGCGATACAGAGGTCACCGGCTATCGGATAGTCACCGGGGATACCTGTAATGAGGTTCTCAGAGCGACCGGCTTTTAGCGCTTCTCGCATCAGGATGTCCTGTGCGCTGATCACGCGCTCGCCGTCGTCCGGATACCGCTGGTGGTACTCGCCGTCGCTGTCCATCTCCCAGAGCTTGCGGTTGTCCGAGAGGAGGAGGTCGAGGGTGAAACGGAGTTGGCGCTGGATTTTGGGGCTTGTCACGGGTGTGACTGCTTCGACCCGGTAATCAAGGTTGCGGGTCATCCAGTCGGCGCTACCGATGTAGTACTCGGGGTCGCCCCAGTCGTCTTCGGTAGCGGGGTCGCCCCGTGCGCCGTTCTCGAAGTAGAAGATACGGGAATGCTCTAGAAAGCGGCCGACGAGCGAGTACACCGAGATGTTTTCGCTGATGCCTTCCAGTCCGGGTCGGAGGCGGCAGATATCGCGGACGATGAGGTCGATATCGACGCCTGCCATCGATGCGCGGTACAGTTCGGCGACGATACCGGGGTCTTCGAGTCCGTTGATTTTTGCGACAATACGGGCAGGCCGACCGGCCTGTGCGTGCTGTGCTTCCCGACGGATGCACCGGGTGAACTCCTTGCGCATGGTCACCGGTGCGATGAGGAGTTCGCGGAACTCCTCGTCCAGCGACGGCCCGGTGAAGAAATTGAACACCTTGGTCAGGTCGCGGCCGATGTCACGGTCGGCGGTCAACAGTCCGAGGTCGACGTATCCCTTCGCCGTCTCGGAGTGATAGTTCCCCGTGCCGATGTGGGAGTACAGTTCGACGCCGTCGTCTTCCTCCCGAACGACCAGCGCCGTCTTCGTATGGGTCTTCAGCCCCACCGTTCCGTAGGCGACGTGGATACCGTTTTCCTCCAGTTTGCGAACCCATTCGAGGTTGTTCTGCTCGTCGAAGCGGGCCTTCAGTTCGACCATCACCGCCACCTGTTTCCCGTTTTCAGCGGCTGTTATCAGCGACTGGATGATCTGTGAGTCGCTTGCGGTCCGGTAGATAGCTGCTTTCACCGCCAGAACGTCCGGGTCTTCGGCTGCTGCTGAGAGAAACCGCTGGACGGTGTCCGTGAAGTCGTGGTACGGGTGATGCAGCAAGATGTCTCCGTCCTGAATGCGCCGGAAGACACTCGGGTCCGTCGTATCCGGCCTCCCGAACGACTGCTGTCGGTGACCGTTGAGACGGGGGTGTGGCTGTGGCGTCCACTCGTCCAGCGAGAGGTCCGGTCGGTCAAGGTCGGTCAACTCCGCGAAATCCCGGTAATCCAGCGGACCCGGGAGGTCGTATATCTCGCGCTCGTCGAGACCGAGCTGTGTCGCAAGCGTAGAGCGAATACGGGAGTCGGCGTCGGGAGAGAGTTCCATTCTGACGACCGACGCGAATCGCCGCTGTTCGAGGACGTCTTCGACCATGTCAATGAGGTCCTCGGCAATCTCCTGATTACGTCGGACCTCCGCGTTGCGGGTCAGTCGGAACAGGGCCGTGTCGACGATTTCGACGTTCGGTAACAGTAGATCAAGGTTCGCACGGATGACCTCCTCAAGCAGTACGTATCGAGTATCGTCCCCGAGTTGGACCAACCGCGGCCTGTTCGGCGGAATCTTGATTCGGGTGAACGTCGGGTCCTCGGCGTTCGGATGCCGGGTGAGTACAGCGAGCGAGAGCGACCGATTAGAAATAAACGGGAACGGATGTGCCGGGTCGAACGAAAGCGGTGTCAGGGTCGGCAACACAGACTCCTCAAAGTAGGTTCGCAGTTCAGACTGTTCCGCGTCAGCAGCGTCGTCGTAGTCGAGAATCTCGATACCTTCCGCAGCAAGCGCGGGACGAATCGCGTCGCGGTAACAGCGGGCCTGCGTCGCTAGCATCGGCCGCAGGGTCTCGTGGACCGCCGCCAACTGCTCCTCGGGCGTTCGACCGTCTGGGGCCGTTTCGGTCACATCGGCTTCTATCTGCTGTTTGAGGCCGCCGATGCGTTTCATCGTGAATTCGTCGAGATTGCGAGTGACGATAGCGAGGAACCGGACCCGTTCCAACAGCGGATTCCGTTCGTCCAGCGCCTCGTGGAGCACGCGCCGCTGGAACGCGAGCGCACTCAATTCACGGTTGAGATACAGCGACGAGTCGGTCAGGTCGACATCCGCTGGCTCGTACGCGGGGATGGCGGGTTCTGAATCGTGGTCCATCGGCTTACGTTGATGTCGGCGGGGCACGCTCCGGGTCGACGATGCTATCGGACGACCGGGCTTCGTGGGTCGTCTCCGGGTCCACCGTGACGAACTCCTGCGTCGAGCACTGGTACGCCGTCAACTGCCCGCCGTAGACGCACCCGGTGTCTAGACCAACCGCAGTAGGTGTCTCGAATGGCTCGGAAAGCACCGTGTGACCGAAGAAGATGCGAGGGTCAGCACGGCGTGTTTCGAACCAGTACGGGCGGTCGTAGCTTCCGTCCGGAACAAGTGAGCGCATGTTCAGCAGTTCAGTCAGTTCGTGCTCCGCGATTGACTTGCGGTGGTCGACGCCACCGTGGACGACCAGCGAATCGTCCCACGAGATTGCCACCGGGAGCGACGCCATCCACGAGAGGTCGTCGTCGGTCAACGACGGAATCGATTTGCGGCCGTCGATGAGTTTCTGCTCGTTGTTGCCACGGACGGTGAGGAAGTTCGGCGTATGCCGGACCATGTCGACGACACCAGCGCTGTCCGGACCTTTTCGGACGAGGTCACCAACGAAGACCACGAGTTCGTCCGGGGTGGGGTCTAACCGGTTCAGGAGGCGTTCGAGGGTCGGACGACACCCGTGGACGTCGCCGACAACGTAGATTTCCTCCCATCTGTGACCGCGGATTCGCTGGTGTGGTGCGCCGAGGTCCGGATGAAACGTCGGTGGTGAAGCCATCTATGTAAGGTCGTTTGTGAAACATCGGTGAATCTGGTATAGGTGCTTTATATGAGTTCTATATAGCTGTATGAGAGCGAATATATGCTCGCCGCCTGCTGTCGAACCAACCGGCAGTGACTGGTTGCTTCTCAGTTACAACCGGGCGAAAGTGACATCCTGATTTTTCAGTCCTCCGGCTGAATCACGGGTATGCCGACAAGCGATTACACTCCCGCCGACACGTTGCGCCCTGCAACGCCGGCGGGCTATCAGTCACCCCGGCCGTTTCGATACCCGCCGCTGGTGATACTCGGTCTCGTGAGTGTGCTGGTACCGGTCGCTGCGGTGGTGTTCGGCGGCATACTCTGGTACGCCCAGGGAACCGCACTCGACGCCGTTTTTTCGGTCGACGAAACCGCCACAGGCATCACGTTCACGCTCGCGTCTGGGCTGGTCGCGGTCACATGCATCGGCACGATTGTCGCAGCTACTGTGCTCCATGAACTAGTTCACGGGCTCGCCTATCGATGGTTCGGCTACGATGTTTCCTACGGCGTGGCCCCACAGCTCGGCGCGTTTTATATGGCAGCGTTTCATCAGTTTCAGGAGCGGACTCACAATATTATCGTCGGCATCGCGCCGCTCGTTGTACTCGACGCGTTGCTTCTCCCCGTGTTGTTCGTTCCACTCCCGCTTCTCGCGTTCGCAGCCTTCCTCGCCCTGCTGTTCAATACAGCGGGAGCGGCCGGCGACCTCTACTCAGTTGCAACGCTACTCAGAACGCCCGCGGGGTCACTCACGTATGACAGCGGTATCCGCCATTCGTATATTTTCTGTCCTGAAGCGTAACCACGGTTTATCTGGACCAGCAACGCTGTGACAGCGCACTCAAACGCTCGTCATTGATGGACACTTCCCCCGAAACGCCAGTCCAACAGGCTCAGCGAGTTCGAGGATTGTAAGTCACCCCTCGACGGCATCTCTGGTGTGTTCGGCGTCCAGCCCGAACAGCAGTCCGGCGAGAAACAGTAGTTCGTTACCCTGGTAGTACTGTTCGACCACGAAGTTTACCAGACCGATATCCGGCGTGGTGACACCCAACAGCACCAGAACGAGCGCAAGAACGGCAGCAAGTCCAGCGACCCACCGGACAACGATGCCTGAGAGCAGCCCCACCACGAAAACGACAACAGCAGTAAAGAGGCTCATGTTCCACTCCGGCGCGTAGCAGCCGTTGGTTTGTCAGTAGTTCCCATAGTTGAGGTAACACTTCCGCCGTATATAGTTCTATTAGCAGCAGTGAAGGCAGAGCCACATCACTCGATTTCAGCAACGACACGCGCCAGACAACCCTCACCCGGTTCGAAGTACGAGTAGTGGTCGGCAACGAGGTCAGTGACATTCACGTCTTGGTAGCCGTCGGGAAGCGGCCCAGCGTCACGCGTTCCAGCGTGGCCGACGGCGTGTGTCCGGTCCGACGCTCGGTACACCCATGAGAGGACCTTGTCGTTCTGGCTGTAGAAGTTCGACACCGGAGCGTCAACAGCCTCGATAGCGTCGCCGTAACGGCCACCTTGCACCACGCTATCGTAGGGAATAGCGCCGCCGAGCAGTGACACCGAAGCAAGCACGTCTGTCGCCCCTTGCTCGGCAAGCACGCGAAGTGTCTCGCCGGTCACCCGCGCGCCAAGCGAATGGGCGAGCACGTGGACGGGTCGCCCGTCGATTTCGGCCCACTCCATCAGCCACTGGGCGAGGAGAGTACGGTTCGCCACAGCGTTGTCCTTGGCCTGCTCCCATTCGACGTCGGAATCCCAACTGTATGCGACAACCGGTGCGGATGTGGACTCTCCGAGCGCTAGCTGCGCTGTGTAGGCATTATCTCGCGCCGTCTCAGCGTCGGTACTGAATCCGTGGACGAACAGGAACACCTCCGACGCGTGTTCGAACGACCACGCGCCCTCGGTCTCAGCGGCCGGTTCCTCGGCTGAGTCGAGAAGTCCGCGCGTAGTGACGACTGGCTGTGAGTTCGGCGCAGTATACTCGCCGGAGTCGCCCTGCAGCGACCAGTACACGTAGGCACCGCCACCCCCAAGCAGACCGAGTCCGCTTCCGAGACCGAGAAGCAGTCGCCGTCTGGTCACACCGGTTTGACTGTCCATAGCTGGTAGCCTGTGGATAGGTCACAGGTGTGCAGATAAGTCAGTTGAGATTGTCGCGCCCGGAAACGGAACGCAACGCAAGCGCTGTGGCACAGCCCACAGGCTTCATGTCTTGGCGGGTGGTTACCGGAGCCATGACGACCTGGGACGAGCGATACCGAACGGGGACGTACCCGCAACGTCCGGACCCACATCCAGTGTTAGAACGATACCTGCCGACCTTTCCACCGGGTCGGGCGCTTGACATCGCAACTGGGACCGGGCGCAACGCACTGCCGGTCGCAGCGGCCGGGTACCGCGTCGATGCGGTCGACCAGTCGCGTGCGGGGCTTCAGATTGCCCGTGAAAACGCACGCGCGGCAGGCGTCGAAGGCGATATCGAGTGGCTACAGGCAGATCTCGAATCGTTCGCGTACCCGGCGTCGACGTACGATGTCATTACGATTAGCTTCTATCGGCCCGTCGACCGCCTCCCCGATATCATTGAGGCGCTGGCCGACGGCGGCTGTCTGTTCATTCAGCACCACCTCCGGACGACCGACGACGTGGACGGCGGCCCCTCGGGAGACCGATACCGGTTCGCCTCGAACGAACTGCTCAGGGCGGGACTCGGGCTAACCGTGCTACACTACAACGAGCGAACCACGACGACGGACGGGACGACCGCCGCCACCGCTCAATTGGTCGCCAGAAAGACACAGGGCAGTCGACAGTCGTATCCAGATATCTCAGAGTGACCGCGCCGCGAGATCAACATAGACGGCCATCGACGGCTGGAGTCACAGTTCCTCGATGACTTCGCTGGCGAACGTCGTCATCGCCGCCGCTGGCTCCGCAGCACGAAGCCCGACTATAACATGGTCAAGGCCGTAGTCGTCGAGCCGTCGGAAATACTCTCGGAACCACTCGACGCCGGCCCGATAGCCAAGATGAAGCGGTTCGGGCTCGGCCGTCGGCTCGTCGGCGAACTCGACCTGCAGGGCAATCGTGAACGGCTTCTCCGGCGCGTGACCGCGCCACGTGTCGAGATACGACTCAAGCGTCGATTCGGGAAGGTGGTAGAATATCCAGCCGTCGCCGTTCTCGGCGATCCACTCCGTCGACTGTCTGGCGTTCCCGGTCGGAAACAGCGGAAGCGTGTCTGTCGTCGGCTTCGGGAGGACATCCAGTTCGCCGTCAATCTGGCCCCAGGAACCCTCGAGCGTCGGGTACTCCTCTCGCCAGAGTGCACGGAGTGTGTCGACGCTTTCACGCACCAGTTGGCCCCGGTTTTCGGGGTCGACATTGAACGCCGGATACTCCGGGTCGCGGTCGCCCGAGGCAACCCCAAGCACGAGACGGCCGTCGGAGAGCCGGTCGACAGACGCGGCCGACTTTGCCACGTGGAGCGGGTGGCGCAGCGGGAGGACGATGCTTGAGGTGCCGAGCGCCACCGACTCGGTGTGGGCGGCGACGTGGGACAGCAGCGACCACGGGTCGAAGGCCCCGCCGGCGTCCCCGAACCGCGGCCAGTACGTCGGCACGTCTCGCGCCCAGAGCGCGTCGAACCCGACTGCTTCGGCGTGGCTTGCCAGCCGGAGTTCTGCGTCGATATCCGGCGTCGACTCCGTTTCGTCTGTGAGCGGAAATCCGAGCCCAAACGAGAGCCCCTCCTGCTCGTACAGTCGCCGATACCCGGCGTTCACGTGGTCCACAGCAGTCATCAGGGACCTTTCACGCTGGAGCCGTATTTGCACACGGGTGGCTTGCCCGCTACGGGCCGCCGTCTGTGGTATCGACCGTCACGGTTCCCGCATGCCTGCTTCCGGGAAGCTGCCAATCGATATGTAGCGCGCGGTCTGGGAACGACGGCTTCGCAACGACTTCCAGCGTCCGGTCTTCCGCCGCCGGTGTGACAGGCGCAGCAATCATCAGTCGGGCTACGTCGGCCCGCGAAACGCTTCCCCAGAGCTTCGCGCCGGGTTCGGCAACGGAGACGGTGTCAGTTCGGGGCCCGTTCGTGAGGACGCCAGGACGGAGAATTGTGTGTCGAACCGGCGCCTCACGGATTGCGGCCTCGGCCGTTGCTTTGGCGCGCTGTATCGGCTGGATGGCAACATCGAAGGCCGCCGCGAGCGGACTGGCCGGTTCGTCGCCGACGCCGATGGCGGATTCCATGACGAACGCCTCCACGCCGGCGTCGACAGCCGCATCGAGTAGATTGGTCGTTCCCGCACCGTCGACGTACTCATCTTGTGACCAGACATCCGTGATGTCCGACCCGACGGCGCTCAGGACGACATCGACATCCGACAGCGAATCGGTCAGCGCAATCGGATGCAGCAAGTCGTCGACGACAACCTCGTCAGCGCCGGCCGCCTGCAGGTCGTCTGTTTTTGCCGAGGTGCTGGTCAATGCCCGGACCGTCGGCACACGCGAACTGAGCAGTCGGAGCGTCGCTCGCCCAGTCCCACCGCTGGCTCCGGCGACGAACACAGTTTCCACGTCAGAAGGGTCCATACCGTAGCTAGGAGCCGCCGGTACATGATTGGCTTGGCCTGTGTCACCTGTCGACTTGCTCAGTCGTCACACGGCGGCGTCTGCTTCGGCGACGTGTCTTCGAACCGGCGGTAGAGCCGGCGAAGCTCCATCCGGATCGTCACGCGCTCGATGAGGGCAAAGCCCGCAACGACGACGAGGAAGCCGACAAGCGTCCACAGTGACACCGACGAGCCGAGCAGGACCCAGCCCATGAGCGCGGCGAATATCGGCACGACATAGGCGACCAGGTTCGCACGAACCGGGCCGATGCGATTGATGAGGCCGAAGTAGATGGCGTAGGCGACTGCCGTCGAGGGAATGCCCACAGCCACGATGCTCGCAATCGTCTCCGGGCCGATGCCGATGACGGCCGTGGGTGGCTCCCCGACCAGCAGGCTTGCGACGTGGAGGAGCACCGCGCCGACGGCCATCGCCCACGCAGTCAGCGGAGTACTGTCCATCTGCGGACCGACACGCTGGAGCAGCACGCTTCCCAGCGCAACGGCCGCGGCCGCCCCGAGGACGAGCAGTTGCCCGATAGCGCTCGCGTCGGTGAACGTCGACGGCGACGGCTGTACGATGAGGATGACGCCGCTCAGCGCGACACCGATACCGAGCGCGCCGAGCCACGAGAGTCGGTCGCCCAGCAGCCACCAGGCGAAGACGGGGGCGAGTATCGGGTTCAGACCGTACATCACGGACGCCGCTGCGGGCGTTGTCGCGCCCTGGCCAAGGAACAACAGGCCGTTGTTGAGCGCGATCAGGAACAGCGCCGCCATCCCGATACCCACGAAGTCGCCGCGAGTCCGGGGTAGCCACGTCGACCTGGGCCGGGTAAAGACGATGTAGCCAAGCAACGTCACCGCCGCCAAGTCGAACCGGAGGCCAGCAAACAGCACCGGTGGCAGCTCACGAAGCCCGGTTTTGATTGCGACGAACGAGCCACCAAACAACACGGCGAGCAGGACAAACAGTGCGCTGTCGCGGTAGCGAGCCGGGATTGAGGGACGCTCAGTGACCGCGGACCGCAGCATAGGCCAGGTCAGTTGGACCACCCGTCAGAACAAAAATATCTCATTACCTGTTCAAGGGGTCGAAATGTGAAGAGGGCTGTGGGAGACATGGTGTCACGGACCGACAGCCGATTAGCAAACTCGACCGAGAAACTCCGACGCCGACTTAGTCCCACGCGGCCGGCCCGAAATCCGGGTCGACACGTCGGTCGACAGTATCGATATTGTCGATACGGTCGATGTCGGCGTCCGTCAGCGACAGGTCAAGGCTCGCCAGATTGTCCGTAATGTGGGCTTCACTCGTGGCCTTCGGAATCGCCGTCACACCCTTTTCACGGAGCCACGCGAGGCTGACCTGCGCTTCGCTGGCGTCGTGGTCGTCGGCGATGGCTTCGATGACATCGTGACCGAACACTTCACCGCGGGCCAGCGGCGAGTACGCGACCAGTTCGTAGTCCTGTTCGGCCGCGTGCTCACGGAGTTCCGACTGCTGGAGGAACGGGTGCGTCTCAACCTGATTTGCGAACACCGGAGCATCGAGCACGTCCATCGCCGTTTCGACGTGGTGCGGTTCGAAGTTCGAGACGCCGACGTTGTCAATAAGGCCGCGGTCGACGAGTTCGTCGAACGCAGGAAGCGTCTCTTCAGGCTCATACTCGCCCGCCGCCCAGTGAACGTACAGCAGGTCCACCGAATCGACGCCGAGTTTGTCGAGGCTCTCCTCGGTCGTCTCGATCACGTCGTCGTGCGAGAGATTCGATATCCAGACCTTCGTCGCCAGGAAAATATCGTCGCGGTCCACGTCAGCGGCAGCGATACCGTCGCCGACTGCGCTTTCATTGTCGTATGCCTGTGCGGTGTCAATATGTCGGTAGCCGGCCTCCAGCGCCGTCCGAACGCTCTCGGCACACTGTTCTGCGTCTTCATTCTGCCAGGTACCGAGGCCGAGCATCGGCATACCGCTCGCTCGTGGACCTCCATCTGTCGGGGACTGTTGCTGAGTCATTATTGAGTACTGATGCTTGCGCCATTAAGCCGTTTGGAAGGCGGCGGGTAGCACCGACTATCGGACGGTCTGCAAATAAGCCGGCTCTCGCAGGGAACACGGGGACGGTCAGAAGCCGTACGACCCGAAAATCCAGAGCGCGACCACAGGCGCCACAGCGAGGAGCAAGCCGAGAACGCCCGTGCCGAGAACTGTCTCCCAACCAAGGTCCCGGAGCGATTTCCCGTACCGCCACAGTTGAACCGTAACGTAGACACCAGCGGTGACCACGCCCCCGAGCAGCAGAAACGGCGGAACCCCGAGTGACGGAAACGACGGGAAACCGACCGCCGGAAACGGCTCCGACCCACTCGAAGCTGCGAAATTAAGGCCGATGCCGACAGCGCCGACAGCGGTGGCCGCGACGACATACGAGATGCCAGCGACCACGTGTCGGAGGACTCCGGCCAGCGCAAGGGACTCTGCGTCGGTCGGCAGGACCGCCGGCGACGCATAGCTCCCGACGCCAGTGTAGAGGAACGGGACCGTTAGAACACCGACGGCGGCAGCGTACGGAAGGACCGACGAGATTGCGACGATGAGAACCGCCACTGTCAGGGCGTATGTGCGTCCGGTCGCGTCTCCGAGAACCAGCAGCGGCACGAACAACACGGCAGCGCCGACCACCGTAAACAGACAGATCGGGACAGAGTAGGGCCGGAACCGTCGGAGAAAGCGGGAAACAGGCATGCCGGTGCCGTTTCGGACCCAGGCGCATAGCTTTTCGGCTCTATAGCGAGCGGGGAGTCGGCATGCTTTTACTCTCCGTTGCAGTATCATTTCAAAAGAATGTCACTATCGTGGGCAAAGCGCGCTATCACCGAGTCCTGTCCGGACCGTCTCTACCCGCTGATTGCCGGACTCTATCAGACCGCGTTCCCGCCCGACACGACAGAAGGAGCCGCAGCAGCGGCCATTCTGGACCGGAAGGAAGGCGTGCCGGCGTCGCTCCCGGCGGCAGCGCTCGAACACGTGCAAGTTCTCCCCCAACGGACGGATCTCCTCGAACACCTGCCGACCAGCGGGACCGCCGCCGAGTTCGGTACTGGAGACGGTTCCTTCGCCGAATCAATCAGCAGGGTCACGCGGCCGGAAACGCTCTATCTGGTCGACCAGTGGGACAACGACGAAGAGCGGCAGGCTGTTAAGCAACGATTCAGCGGTCATCAGGGCACTGTACATCTGCGGGACGCTGAGCCGATTACCGTGCTCCGTGAGACCGACACTGACTCGCTCGACTGGGTGTACATCAACAGTTCCCATGAATACGAGGCCACGCTGGCCGAACTCAGAGAGAGCCAGCGAGCAGTCGCAGATGACGGGTACATTACGGGCGACGACTACAAAATCGTGAACGGCGTCATCCCTGCCGTCCACCAGTTCTGTTCAGAGACCGACTGGCGGCTGGCGTCTCTCACGCTTGAAACCCATGGGCGACGGAGTTACGCGCTCCACAAGCCGTAAGCGCTGTATCCACAGCGAAATCCAGTGACGCAAGCGGCGCTATCAGCCAGACGGTTTATGTGGCCGGACGGATTTGACCCTGTATGACAGATTTCGGATTACAGGTGCGGATGCTTGTCGTCGGTGCGGTTCTGTTCGCGTTCTACGTTTTCGCCGGAACGGCACTGTCGGTGCTGTTAGGCCTGCCGCTTGTCCCGGTGCTCCTCGTCGGCATCCTCGTCGTGCCGGCGATCCAGTACAAGCTCGGGAAGTGGCTGGCACTCCGTGGCGCGGAGGAGATGCCGGACGACCAGCGGTTCGGCTACGTCCACCAGATGGTCCGGCGGCTCTGCAGGGATATGAGTATCGAGGAGCCGCGACTGATGGTGATGGACATGGGCGTGCCCAACGCCTTCGCCGTCGGCCGGAAAGGTGCGGGTGTCGTCGTCGTGTCGAGCGAACTGATGCAACTGTTGGACGATGACGAACTGGAGGGCGTCATCGCGCACGAACTGGCCCACATCAAGAACCGGGACGTCATCACGATGGTCGTCGGGCAGTCCATCGGAATGCTCGTCGGCTACGTCGCTTACTTCGCAGTGCTGTTCGGCGGCGAGCGAAACGTCGGTTCCTGGATCATGGCGATGATCGCCTCCTCGCTCGCGAACGCGCTGGTCATGGTGTTCGTGCTGGCGATTTCGAGGTATCGGGAATACGTTGCCGACGCGGACGCGCGCCGCGCCATCGGCACCGGCGAGCCGCTGGCCCGTGCGCTCGAAAAAATCTCTCGCGGTGCGGAGGGGCGGGAATCAGCCGTCGACGACAGCATGAACGCCCTCTGTATTTTCAACGCCGACAAGGGGCTGTTTGAGAAGCTGTTTTCGACCCACCCGCCGACAGAGAAGCGAATCCAGCGGCTCCGGTCCTGAACGAGGAGCCGCCTCGGCGCGGTCTGGTCGGACATCCCAACAAACGCCCCGTACAGCTCTCTGCTAACTGGCCGCTTATCAGCGTCGAGCCGAAAGTAGCGATATGTCTGATACAATGCAAGCGGCAGTCGTACCCGAGCCAGGGGCTGACTTCGAGGTCGTCGAACGAGACGTACCCGAGCCGGACCCCGGCGAGGTACGGGTCTCGGTCGACGCCTGTGGCATCTGTCACAGCGACGTGTTCGCCAAAGAAGGGACCAACCCGGTTGTCTCCTATCCGCGGGTTCCCGGCCACGAGGTGGCGGGCCACGTAGACGCCGTCGGCGACGCTGTCGACGCCTGGGACGTGGGCGACAGAGTCGGCGTCGGCTGGCACGGCGGCCACTGTTCGACGTGTGACCAGTGTCGACAGGGGAACTTCCTCCAGTGTGAGAACGGTGAAATCACCGGGCTGAGCTACGACGGCGGGTACGCGGAGTACATGACCGCACCGTCGGAGGCGCTCGCAAAGATTCCGGAATCACTTGATGCGGCGGCCGCGGCACCGCTCCTCTGTGCGGGCGTGACGACATTCAACGCGCTGCGGAACAGCGATGCGAACGTCGGCGACCTCGTCGCCGTGCAGGGCGTCGGCGGCCTCGGTCACCTCGGTATCCAGTATGCACACGCAGCTGGCTTCGAGACGGCCGCGATCTCCCGAACGCCCGAAAAAGAATCGCTGGCGAAAGAGCTTGGAGCCGACCACTTCATTAACGCGGCGGAGACAGACGCCGGGCAGCGACTGCAGGAGCTTGGTGGGGCCGATGTGGTGCTGGCGACGGCACCGTCGAGTGACGCCATCAGTTCCATCGTCAGCGGCATCGGTGTCGACGGCTCCGTCGTGGTTGTGGGCGTCCCCGGCAAACCGGTAGCGGTGAGCGGACAGCAACTCGTCCAGACCCGGGGCGCTGTCGAGGGCTGGGCCTCCGGACACGCACGCGACTCACAGGACACGCTTGAGTTCAGTTCGCTTCGCGACATCGCACCGGAAATAGAGACCTACCCGCTCGAAGAGGTGAATGAGGCCTACGGCCGGATGATCGACAACGAAGCACGATTCCGGGCCGTGCTTGAACTGTAATCGGGCAGGTCGCGACACCGGCGGGAACACGTATTCCAGCGACACACCCAGCCGAAGCGACGACCTTCCGCCGTGATATCCCGGAGAGCAACGCCTTTGTCTGTGGGTCAAGAACCCGTATTCAATGGACGGCACCGCCGACGACCGCGTCTATTACGTCATCAGCGACCTCCACATCGGCGGCGACGAACAGCTAGAGGACGTGGAGTTTCTGGACGAACTGCTTGATTTTTTATCGCGGCTGGAGACCACCGACGAGGACGTCGAGCTACTCATTAACGGCGACGCGTTCGGGCTGTGGGAGTTCACCGGGATGTCGGGACTGGAGAAGTTCGATGTCCTCGAAGCGACCTATCCGTCGCTGTTCGAGCAGTTGCAAAAGACCGGCGAGAACATCGAAATAACCCTGATCCCAGGGAATCACGACCACGAACTCGCGGCCTATGACGAGTACGCGGAGCGGTTCGCGGCGTACAACGTCAATCTCGTCCAGTCGAAGTCAATTACCCGTCCGGTCGGGGACCAGGCCATCCACTTCGAACACGGCAATCAGCAGGACCCCAACAACCGCATCGAAGACTGGGGCGACACCAACGTGACGCCGCTTGGCTACTACTACAACACGCTGGTGACGAGTCGGGCCGGCCAGCTCTCGGACCGGGGTCGGTACAACTGGCTCAAGGACGTGCAGGCGGTGACGCCAACGGAACGAGTCCCGGTGTGGATGCTCTCGAAGTACTTCTACCGGGAAATGAACCCGCTGTTGCGGTACGCACTCGTCCCGTTCCTGCTGTTGTTCAACGTTAGTGCTATCCTGGCGATTCTGGCGGCGTTGAACCTGCTCGGAGTCTGGTCGGCACCGGTCGAAACGACAACGTCGTTTCTGGGCCAGTTCGGCACCGTCGGGACCGCCATCTGGGTGCTGCTCGTGGTGAATGCGTCGCTGGCCGGGCTCTTGTTGCTCGTGGGCATCCCGCTGTATCTCCTTCGACGGGATATCAAGAAGACCATCAATCGCTTTGGCGTTTTCGAGACAGACCTCACAGTCGACACTCAGACGACGTACAAGGAAGCCGCCCGCGAAGTGTTCGACGAAAAGGAAGACGTGGTTGTCTTCTGCTACGGTCACACGCACCGACCGAGCGTGCAGTCAGTCGACGGTGGGTTAGTCGTCAACAGCGGGACTTGGCTCAAACGGCTCCACCGTCGGGACGGTGTCATCGGGCTGCTTCCCCCGGTGTTTTACCCCTCGTACCAGCTCTGTGCGGTCCGTATCACGGCCGAGGCGGGGCAGGTAATCGTCGACTACGAGGAAGTACAAAAGCCCAGCCCCAGTCCTGAGGAGCTAACACTCACTGAGCGCCTGCTGACGCTCGGTCGGAAACCTGACATCGAACTACCAGAGCGTGCGGTCGTAGAAACCGAGCAGTCGGTGTCTGCACCGGAGCCGGCTGAGCAAGAATTAGACTGATACAACGGAGCGTGGTCGCTGGCGGAGGGAGACCAATGAAGAGGCTTTTTGACACCCCATTGTTGGTGTATCCACTGAGAGGGTACATTCATGCCTTCGTGTGTGATTGATGTCTATCAAGCGTCAGACGGAGGGAAAGTGTTTGCTCCCGAAACGGAGGTTATGCAGAAAAGTCTATTACATACGACTGTAATGGCTACGTATGAGCAATACCGCGGACGATGGTCGGGCTGACGGGTCGCCACCGTCCACGGCAGAGTTCACACCGGAGCGAGTGCTCTCGGTGTTTCAAGATCGGGCGGACCAGGCGAAACCGTTGACGGCAACCGATGTGATGGACGCACTCGGCTGTTCCCGGAAAACGGCACACAACAAGCTCGACGTACTCGTAGAACGAGGGGATCTGGAAACGCGGAAAGTCGGGGCACGGAGTCGGGTCTGGTGGATCCCGTTCTCCCAGCTTGTCGGCTCGGGCGCGGAACCCCAACAGGAACGAGAGCCCCCGGTCGAGCACAGCATCGCCGACGCGGACCTGCCGGGGACGGGGGATGTACTCGACGACCGGCGTGCGGCGCTACGGGCTGCGTACGACTATCTCCGCGAAAACCCCGACACCGATGCCGGGAAACTCATTACCGAGGTGTTTCAAGAGCATCCGGCGGGGTACAAGACCGCTGACGAGTGGTGGGACGCTATCGGGCCTGCGCTGGAGGACCTCCCACAGGTTGACCTGGCTGTCGACCACGGACACGTCTGGCACTACGTCGGTGGGTGAGTTCACCGATGCCAGAGGAAAAGCCGACGGAACAGTCGGACGTAGCGGAAGAGACGGAGTCGGAGACAGCAGAGGTGTACGCCTCCCGCAAAGAGCAGCGCTACCCAATCTCCTCGTATACCCCGGTCGCATACGATAACCTCGAGGCGGCACCGGAGAGCGACGACCATCCAGACACGGGGACCGGCGGGCGGTTCAGAGAACTCTCGTTGCCGAAAGTACCGAAGCTCCGCCATGTCGTCGGTCCCAGCGCGATCATGCTCGGGGCGTCGCTCGGCAGCGGTGAGACGCTGTTCTGGCCACATCTGGTCGCCAGCTACGGGTGGGGGCTGTACTGGCTGTTCCTCGTGGCCGTCTGTCTTCACTTTGTCATCAACACAGAGATACAGCGATGGACCCTTGCGACCGGTGAAAGCGTGTTTCGAGCGTTCGAGCGAGTGCACCCGGTCCTCCCACTAGCCATGCTTATAGGCGGGTTCGTCAGTCTCGGCTGGCCAGGGTGGGCTGCGAGCGCCGCACGAATCGGGGCCGAAGGGCTCGCCCTCGGCACGTACGACTTCGCCGGCGTCGACATCGTTGGCTGGCGACTGTTCGGCATCGGGCTCATGGTGTTCATCTGGGTCACATACCAGGTGACGCCGCTGATGTACAACGTCGTCGAGAGCCTCCAGCTAATCCTGGTGGCCTTGTCGATTGCGTTCACACTGCTGCTGTTCGTTCTCATCGGGTCGCTTGACGTACTGGTCAGCGTCCCGGGGAGCCTGACGGAAGTCGGCGACTACTCGCCGGTCGGAACCATCGCCGTGCTGGTCGGGGCGCTGGCCTACGCCGGCGCGGGCGGCTACCTCAATCTCTCACAGAGCCTCTGGATACGGGAGAAAGGCTACGGAATGGGTCGGTATCAGGGCCGAATCAAGAACCCCTTCGCCGGCGACGACCCCGAGACGGTTCACGAGGACGGGTTCACGTTCACCCCGGACACGCAGAACCTCAAACGGTGGCGGGGCTGGTGGCGCGTGACACAGTTAGAACACCTGTTGACCTTCCTGCTGGGCCTCCTGCTGGTCACGACGATGCTGGTCGTCATCGCGGTGTCACAGGCACCGGGGGCGACGAGTGACGCAGTCGATATGTGGCTCATCGAGATTGCGCCGTCGGTCGGCGGGTTCACGACGAGCGTCATCTACGTCACACTGTTTCTCGCCCTGTTCACGACCGAATACGCGATTATCGAGTCGTTCGTCCGGAACAGCTCCGATATTATCTACGAGCTGTACGGTCGGGAGGCGGGCTGGAGTCTGCCACGACTGTTCTGGGGACTCCTGACCGTCTTCTGTGGCTGGGGCGTGCTCATCCTCACCCTGCCGATATCGATATCCGACCCCTTCGGATTGCTCGTCGTTGGGGCGTCGATGTCCGGGTTATTGATGTGGCCGTACATCGTCATCGTCCAGCTCGTCAATACAGTCCGGCTCCCGGAGCACACAATGCCGGGCTGGGGTCGGATCGCCGCAATGTGGGTCGCAGCCGCGTTTTTCGGCTATTTCAGCGTCCTCCTGATTGGAACTGGGCTGGCGACACGGCTGGGATTACAGATGTTCGCCGTGCAGACGACCGTACTCGGCAGTGCACCGGGCGGGTACGCCCTCTGGGCGGTCTTCCTACTCGTCCAGGTGTATACGATGTATCGGGTGGGACGTGCGAAGGTTGCCTCAGACGGAACGGTCGCTGACGCGGCCACTGCGAAAGGGTGGTTCTCGTGACCGATGAACTCCGCGTCCACTTGCATTACACGATGCGCGGCTCGTACCCGCTCCGGCTTATCGACGTGTTGTTCTGTACGGAGCGAGCCTACTTCGTCGAGTACGACTATCTGACACCCGTCGACCTGTTGTTCGGGTCGCCGGACCAGCGGGCTGCCGCATTCGCGTCACAGGTGGTCGAGGAGGGCGTCCCCGCGGCCATCGAGACAGCCGAACAGGTCGAAACGCAGTCATACGACGCACTCGACAGCGTCGATATCCACACGGGTGGCCGAATCGGTCGGCCGAAAATCACCGCACAGCCCCGGACAGACTCCGCGACGACGGTTCGCGTCCACGGTCAGTTCGACCCCGAACCGTTCACACAGGCGCTTCGGACAACAGTTGACGGGCACGACGTCACGGTCAGGCAGAAAGACGGGTTTGGGTTCTGATCACTGCCGGGGGTTGTCGCTGCATACCCGGTTACTGGATCGCCGCTGCGACCATCTCGATGGGATGTGGCGGCTCAGTCTCGCCATCGCCGAAATCGTCGATCTGGGACCGGCAGGATGCGCCGGGTGCGACGACTTGCTCAGCAGGGGAGTCATCTATCTGTCCCAGCAGGAGGTCCGCGATACCCTCGCTCATCGAGTAGTGTTCGGCCTCGTAGCCGAAACTGCCGGCCATGCCACAACAGCCCGAATCAAGCGGGTCGACAGCATATCCGGCCCGGCGCAGAACGCCGACAGCGTGGTGGTCTTTCTTTGTCGCCTTCTGGTGGCAGTGGCCGTGGTACGCCAGCGAGTCGCCCGATTCGTCGAAGGGGATCGTCTCTCCCAGCCGGTACGTATCGAGATACTCGCAGATGCCATACGTGTTCTCCGCGACGGTATCGACATCGTCGCCGGAGAGCAGGTCACAGTAGTCGACCTGATACATGACTGCGTCGGAAGGTTCGATAGTGACCACGTCCCAGCCGTCGCGGATTCGTGGCGCGAGCGCGTCCACGTTCGCCTGTGCCGTCTCGCGGGCGTGGTCCAGCATACTCTTGGAGAACGCGGGACGACCGCTGTCGGTCACACCGTCAGGCACGACCACGTGGACGCCCGCCGCCTCCAGCACTTCTACGGCGGCCTTCCCGACGTCCGGGTGGCTATAGTTCGTGTAGGGGTCGGCAAGCAAGAGCGCCTTTCGGTCAGCTTTGCTCGCCGCGACCATTGCGCCGCCGCGGTCAGCCCACCAGTCCCGGAACGTGGTCCGGTGGAAGCCGGGTAGCGTCCGCTCTTCTGTGATACCGACCGTTTTCTCCATGAGCAGTCCCGAGCCCGGCAGGTCCATCAGCCAGTTCGACACCGGGGCGAACGTGCTTCCCAGCGAGAGCACTGTCTCGACGTTGGCGAACAGCCGGTCACGAAGCGAAATACCCTCTCGCTGGTGATGTTCGTGGACCACCTCGGCCTTGAGCTTCGCCATGTCAACGCCGCTTGGACAGTCCTTTTTGCAGCCCTTACAGCCGATACAGAGGTCCAGAACCTCGGTGACGAACTCCTCCTCGAAGGGGTCGTCGGGGAGGTCTCCGTCCATCGCCGACCGGAGCATGTTCGCCCGGCCGCGAGTGCTCGTGATTTCCTCCTCTGCGGCGCGGTAGGTCGGACACATGACGCCGCCGGTAGTCTCCTGATGGCCGGTACAGCCCGCACAGCCGTGACAGAGTTCGACCATCCCCTGGAACCCGTTCTCGTTGTCCCAGTCGAGTGCGGGGTCGAAGCCCGCGTCGAACTCGTAGTCGGGGTCGTACCGGAGATTCTCAGCCGGGTCGTGCTCACCACAGATGTTGCCCGGGTTCAGCCGCCAGTCAGGGTCGAACGCCGACTTTAGGTCGCGGAACGTCTCCCAGAGGTCGTCGCCGTAGAGCTTGCGGTTCCACTGGGTTCGGGCGCGACCGTCGCCGTGTTCACCCGACACGGACCCATCGTACTGGACGACAAGGTCAGTGATAGCGTCGGAGATGGCCTCCATCGTCTCGATGCCATCCCCGGATTTCAGGTTCAATAGCGGCCTGATGTGCAGGACGCCGGGGCCGGCGTGGGCGTAGTAGGAGGCAAATGTGTCGTGCTCGTCGAACAACTCCCGGATGTCGGCGATGTATTCCGGGAGATTCTCGGCCGGAACCGCCGTGTCCTCGACGAACGGCCAGTGCTTGTCGTCACCAGTCCGCGACAGGAGGATCGGCAACCCAGCCTTGCGCATCTTCCAGAACTTCGCCTGCCGGTCCGCGTCGTATGCCTCCAGCGCATCGACAGCGTGGACTGGGGCATCGGTAACCGAACTCGCCTCCTCGCTCGGGGACTCTCTGGCGTCGTAGCCCGGGAGTCGGTCGGCGAGCAGGTCGGCGACCTTCTGAGCGCCATCATCGGGCGAATCGGCGTAGAACTCGACAAGCAGCGTCGAATCCGTCTCTTCGGGGAGCATACTGACGACATCGGCGAACTCTGGCGTCTCCGCGGCAAGGTCCAGAAGCACGTCGTCCATCACCTCGACAGCCGATGGGTCATGGTCGAGAATCGGGGCGACGTCTTGCATCGCCGAGATGATGTCGTCGTAGGTCAGCATGGCGATGGCCGTAGCGTCGGGAACGGGTTCGAGCGAGACTGTCGCCTCAGTGACAACAGCCAGTGTCCCTTCGCTCCCGGCGAGCAAGCGGGCAAGGTTGACTTCGCCGCGTTCCCTAGCGCTGTCGACCAGTTCATCCAGATTATATCCCGAGACGTTGCGCTTGAGCTCCGGATATCTGGCGTCTATCTCCGTCGCGTCCTCCGAGAGGATCTTCGCGACTTCGGCGTAAATCCGGGTTTCGAGGTCGGCGTCCGGGCCGACCTCGGCTGCCCGCGCTTCGATGTCCTCGACGTCCACCCAGCCGAAGGTCGTCCGAGTTCCGTCCGCGAGAACGACCTCACACTCCTCGATATAGGCGTCTGTCTTGCCGTATTTCAGCGAGTGTGCGCCGGTCGTGTTGTTCCCGATTGCACCGCCGAGGACGCTCTTATCACCCCACGCCGGGTCCGGCGCGAACTTCAGCCCGTGGGGTTCGAGCCGGTCGTTAAGCCGGGCGATAGTGATGCCGACCTGCGCACGGGCCCGCTGTGCATCCGGGTCGACCGACAGCGGCTCATCCATGTACCGCTTGAAATCGAGGACGACCGCCTCATTGACGGCCTGCCCGGCGAGACTGGTCCCGCCGCCCCGTGGAAGCACCGGAATATCCTCCGCGGCGCAGTACTCCATCACCGCGACCACGTCCTCGGTCGAGACCGGCGAGACGACGCCGATGGGGAGCTGTTCGTACGCGCTCGCGTCGGTTGCGAACAGCTCACGAGTGTACGTGTCGAAGCGTACGTCGCCGTCCACGCGCTGCTCCAGCGCCGAAACAAGGTCCGGTCGGTTGACGCTGTCGCCCTGATAGTCGTAGTTCGCGCTCGGGTCTGTCGCCGGGTCACGTTGCTCGGGGAGTCGGGAATCGTATGCCATGAGTAGGGAGTAGGTGGAGGGTAGGTGGGTAGGTGAGTCGGGTTAGAACGCGCCCGGAGCCACGACGTAGGCGAGAATGAGCGTCAGTATGCCCGTGAACACGCCGTAGTACAGCACCGGAATCAGTTCGAGGCGGATGACACGCCCCTCCTCGCCAATAAGGCCGACCACCGTGAGGGCGGCGACCACGTTGTGAATCGCGATGAGATTGCCGATTGCGCCGCCGACCGCCTGTGCGGCAACGACGATCTGGGTCGGCGCGCCGATCTGCTGTGCGGCCTGGAACTGGAACAGCCCGAACAGGATGTCGCTGACAGTGTTCGAACCGGCGATGAACGCGCCGAACGCGCCGATGAAGCCCGAGAAGAACGGGAACATCTGGCCGGTCCCACTTGCCGTGATTTCTGACAACAGACCGAGCATCCCGGAGTTGATCGGCGCGGTCTCCAGCACGATTGCACTACCGGTCCGCTGCATGATCATGACCGTTGCGACCGCGAACCACAGCGCGACGACAGCCGGTGCAATGTTCCGAAGCGCCTCACTCCACGAGGCCTTGATTTCGTCGGTGGACATCCCGTGGAGCGCGTAGGTAATCACGGCAACCAGCACGAAGAGGCTCCCCGGGAGGTAGAACATCTCGACGCCCTCCGAGAACGGCGTGCCAAGGATGTTGTTCCACATGAGAACGCCGTTGGTCGCCAGGAACTCCTGAACCGGACCGACGACGCGGGTCACGACGAGCAACGCGGCGACGAGGAGGTACGGCAGCCAGGCCATACCCAGCGACATATCCTGCGAGTGCGAGTCTTCAAACGTTGCCGTGCCACCGTCAGCTGCAACAGTTCCCTCTCGGCTCCCGCCCGACGTGGTGCCGACACCCTCTCCGGGTTCGATGCTGCCGATCCAGTGGTCCGGCCACTGGGCCTGCGGGCCGAAGTCCCATTCCTCATCGGGGAGGAAGTAGCCAGCTCGCAGCGTCGTCGTGACCACGAGCAGCCCGACCATCGCACCCAGCAGCGCCGGGAACGTCGGGCCGAGGAAGTACGCGGTAGCGACGTACGGAATGGCAAAGGAAGCCCACGCGAATAGGCACAGCGGCAGGACTTCGAGCGCAGGCTTGATCGACCGCTCCTCGCCGAAGAACCGGGTCATCATCGCCACGCCGATGAACGGGATGGCGATGCCAACGATAGCGTGGATGAGCGCCGCCCACACGCCAATCTGGGCGACGTAGGCACCGACGCTCGCGAAGCCACCCTGCTGAAGCACCTGCTGTGAGGCGCCCGTGCCCTCCGCGAACACCACGTCACGCAGTCCGATGATCAGCGGCGTCCCGACCGCACCGAAGGTGATTGCGAGGATATTCCCCGTGAGCGCAACGACCACTGCGGCCAGTGGCGGGAAGCCCAGACCGACCAGCAGCGGGCCAACAATGGCTGCGGGCGTCCCGAAGCCAGCCGCGCCCTCGATGAACGACCCCATGAGGAAGACGAGCAGGATGACCTGTACGCGCCGGTCGTCGCTAATCGAGGAGAACCCTGCGTTGATGACCTCGAACGCACCGGACTGTTTCAGCGTGTACAGCAGGAGTATCGCCCCAAAGACGATGACAAGAATTCTGGTCGCTGTCAGCGCCCCACGTATTGATGCGGCGGCGATCAGCGTAGGGGACATCTGCCAGCCGACGAAAGCGGCGATGGCCGCCACCGCCCACGCGATGGGCATCGTCCGTGTCGCGGGCTGGTACAGCCCGACCATCAGCACCGCAATCGTCGCCAGTGGTAGCAGTGCCATCAACACCAGTGTGTGTTCAGACATTGGTTCTCACCCCCGCAATCTGTTCGTCCGGACAGGCCGAACTTCCACCAGCCACCCGCTCCGGGAGGCGATGTCGGACTCTCATTTCGGCACCACCTCGCTACGCAAGTCTATCGCTCGAAACCTT
Source organism: Haloarcula sp. JP-Z28 (assembly GCF_011440255.1). NCBI lineage: Archaea > Methanobacteriati > Methanobacteriota > Halobacteria > Halobacteriales > Haloarculaceae > Haloarcula > Haloarcula sp. JP-Z28. The sequence goes on from NZ_JAAOHT010000007.1 coordinate 23,141, forward strand.
CCGATACAGCGGTTTCTGGTAGGGTGCATCAATCACGCCGTCTGGCAGGGAGTATTTATACTTATCTACTGTTTACATCATCATCTATCCAGAATAGCGGTGGAATAGAAGCGAGAAGCCCTGACGGGACAAAATACAGGGTTTATGATGTGTGTCTGGGTAGAATGGAGTACAGTCGTGTGTACCCGGTATAACGGTGCTTTACGCCGCGATTACACTCAACTGTACTCCTACAGCAGCACCATACAGTCGTCTGTATCTGGCCGTTTCAGGGCGTTATTCACAGTCCTGTGGATACGGTTGGAAATCGGGTCGTATCGGGGGCCAACGTTGCAGCTGTTATGGCCACCGTGGCGCGGCGCTGGCGCGCGGTGGGATGACCCGGATGCTCAGGACCAAGATACACAAAACCTATCTGAGGCAGCTAAATCTCTTCTGGAGGTTTCCCGATGAATGCCCAGCAGAGGCGAACCCGGATGGCATCCACTAATCGTACGGATTGCCGCTTGGCGAACGCCGTTACGGCGGAGGAGGAAATCACGACTATGACACGCGTCACGGTCTGGAACGAGAACGTCCACGAACAGGAACACGAAGCTGTCGCGGACCTCTACCCAGACGGGATTCACGGCACTATCGCCACAGCACTAGCAGAGCGCGGGTTCGACACGGAAACCGCGACGCTTCAGGAGCCTGAACACGGACTCACCGAGGATGTACTGGCAGAAACGGATGTTCTGACCTGGTGGGGCCACGCCGCGCACGACGAAGTTGCTGACGAGGTTGTCGCCCGAGTGAAAGAGCGGGTCCTCGACGGCATGGGGCTCATCGTCCTCCACTCAGGCCACTATTCCAAGATCTTCCGCGAACTGATGGGAACGACCTGCAGCCTCAAATGGCGCGAAGCCGCCGAAACCGAGCGCCTGTGGGTCGTCGAGCCAGGCCATCCAATCGCCGATGGCATCGACGAGTACATCGAGCTCCCAGAAACCGAGATGTACGGCGAGCGCTTCGACATCCCCGCGCCGGACACGCTCGTGTTTAATTCCTGGTTCGAGGGCGGCGAGGTGTTCCGGTCAGGATGTTGCTACCGCCGCGGGGCAGGCCGAATATTCTATTTCCGGCCGGGCCACGAGACCTATCCAATTTACCACAACGACGCGGTCCAGCAGGTCCTCGCCAATGCCTGCGAGTGGGCCGCGGCCGGAGATGGTCCGGAGCCATCGTTTGGCAACGCTGACCCGATTGAAGACATTGACGAAAGCGACGAGCGGTCAGTCCACTGATTTCGGCGTAGGCTTAGCGGAATCGTATATCGTCGAGATGTGTTTACAATCTATTACACTGAATACATACAGCCGTGGACTCCATGCAGTCACTATGGAAACGCGGGCTGTGTTTTCTCTCGCCATCGTTCAGCGTTTCCCAGATGGTTTACATCGAGTTGCACCCCAGTCGGAAGTGCCGATTCGAGATGGTCGAACAGCGGGTCAAGCGATGTCTCGACTGGCGACAACACCCGCCACCGGTACGCACCCCCGGTGCGTTCCGATTCGAAGACGACACCGTCGCCGATATAATCGGTAACGACAGCAGGCACCGCACAACACCGGTCAATCCGGGCGTGATACGTATATACAGTTCTGGCAGCCGGCTGCCGGTCGAGAACCTGGTATTCTCGCGTCCCAGAGCAGCCGTGTTCGTCGAGACACTCGTTACAGCGTTCGTTGTTGAAAAAGACTTCATCAAACGCGGGGATAGCGTCAGCGAGACCGTCTACATGATCGATGCGCCACATGGCGTTTTCAGTCACGGTACACGTGGCGTTCCGGAGTCGGAGCGTCGGGTACTCGTGAAACAGGTCCATTACCGGATCAGCACCCACAGTGAACCTGAGGGTGAACGCGAACTCCTTCACAGCAACCACATCGCTCTACGCTCCCATAGTGAATCAGTGGATAATACGGCCAGCCGGGTTGGCGGTCTCGAACCGGCTGCAGCGACGTGATACAGTCCCAATGGCGCAGTTTACGCACCTGCTTAGTACCGGATTGAACCGGCGTCGAACACGGCCCGGACCCGTCAGTCAATGGCCGATAGAACGGTGCTGGATGGGTAGCAATGAGAGACCCGTCCCGAGTCGTTTCGGGGTCTACTCTTCGGGACCGAACATCGCGTCGGCGTCGGCAGGCGTATCGAAGTCGTGGAAGTGCTCTCCCTCCTCCTTCGTGAGAATGTTCAGCGCCGCCGCCGCGCCGTCGCCAGCGGAGATGACAGCCTGCCACTCCTCTGCTCGGACCATTCCCCCTGTCGCGTAGGCGTCATCGACACTCGTCTCCATTGTCACGTCCACGTCAACGACATCTTCAGCGGTCATCTCACAGCCAAGCGACGCAGCGAGGTCACGGTTGGCACCCGTCGCGAGGACGAGGTAGGGTGCTTCGTACGTCTCGTCCTCAGTTGCGACCTCGAATCCGCTGTCAGTTTGGTGCACGTTAGTCACCTCTGTACCCTGCTTTCGGTTGACGCCGAAGCTATCCACCTGTGTCCGGGCGGTTTCCATGAACGCCGACCCGTCCTGAGAACCTACCCCAAGATAGTTGAACAGGTGTGCCTTGTGCATCCAGGTCCCGTCAGTGTCGAAGACTGTCGTTTCCAGGCCGTTTTTCTGTGCAAACAGTGCCGCACTCAGGCCGGCGGGACCACCACCGACAATAAGAACGTCCGTCATGTTTCTGTATTTATATTCCATCTTTGGTAATTGTTTTCATCCAATAACACGGCCGGGCGGATGCGACAGACGGCATGAGAACGGTTTTCCACAGCCGACCCGAAACGGATCTATGCGCGCAGCCATCTACCGTGGCCCCGGTGATATCACCGTCGAAGAGGTTCCCCGACCCGAAATCGAATCGCCAACTGACGCGATTGTACGCGTGACCCACACTGCCGTCTGTGGCTCCGACCTGTGGTTCTACCGCAGCCAGAGCGACCGTGAAGAGGGCTCCCGCGTCGGTCACGAACCGATGGGTATCGTCGAGGAAGTCGGCGACGACGTGCGCTCAGTCGAACCCGGCGACCGGGTGTTCGCCCCGTTCGTCGTCAGCTGTGGCCGGTGTGAGTTCTGTCGGAAGGGACTGCACACGTCCTGTGTCAACGGCGACTCATGGGGCGGCGACAACGGCGGCGGCCAGGGCGAGTACGTCCGAGCAACGGAAGCCGACGGGACGCTCGTCCGCGTCCCAGACCGCCACGCCGACGACGAGGACACGCTGGAAGCGATTCTGCCGCTGACAGACGTGATGGGAACGGGCCACCACGCGGCGGTAAGCGCCGGTGTCAGTGAAGGCGACACCTGTATCGTCGTCGGCGACGGGGCCGTTGGACTGTGTGGCGTTCTCGCGGCGCGACGCCTCGGTGCGGAACGCATCATCGCGATGGGGCACCACGAGGACCGCCTCGAACTCGCTGAGTCGTTCGGTGCGACAGAGACCGTCGCCGCCCGTGGTCAGGACGCCGTCGACGCCGCGGACGACCTGACTAACGGCGGTGCAAATCACGTCCTCGAATGTGTCGGTGCGGCCTCGGCAATGGAGACCGCTATCGATGTCTGTCGTCCTGGCGGGACCGTCGGCTACGTCGGCGTCCCACACGGCCTCGATGATTCCGGATTGGACATGTTCTCGCTGTTCGGCGATAACATCGGGCTCAACGGTGGCATCGCACCGGTTCGTGCCTACGCCGATGAACTGCTGGCCGATGTGCTGCAGGGCACGCTTGACCCGTCACCGATCTTCACGAAAACAGTCGACCTCGACGGCGTTCCAGAAGGGTATCAGGCGATGGACGAGCGCGAGGCGATCAAAGTTCTCGTCAAGCTGTAATCAATCCGCACTGGTTTGCAGCCACACAAATCGCTGCATTACTTGACAGACGTTTGTGGCTAATGGTAAAACAATGTCCACAGAGCAGGCCTCTGTGTGGCTAGTGTTATCGTTCTATACGAGTGCAAGGCCCGGAATGGCGCTAGACTAGCTTTCCGCACGACCGACAGCGAGGGCTGTCAGCCGACGGGTCGTAAGCGAGTGCAACGTCGTTGCAGTGACGGCAATATCGGTCGGAGCCAGTGGTGTATGAGTGCGTGTTTCCTTCGTGTACTAACATATGTTAGTGGATGGCACGGTACTATAAAACTTTTCTGGACAAGTAGGTGGCTATGCCCTTATATTCCATATACACTGCTAACAATTGTGTCTTTTGCAGTTCATTCATCCAGATAATCTAGCTTCTTCCTCAATACTGTTGTTCGGGAGTTTGGATAGTGACAGTTAGATGTCGCCGTTCACGATGTCCGCGACCCGCTGGCGGTCGAACAGCTGTTCTTCGGGCGGAATCTCGGGATAAGGCCCCTCGGTGTAGGTCGGCCACTCGCCGAACTGCTCGGGATACAATTGCTTTGCGGTCATCTCCAACTGGAAGAGATGCAGTATCGGGCCCTGATATCTCGCCCCATGGGGGTAGATCCGGTCGTTCTGTACGGCCGTGATTTCCGACCCAACTGGGTCGGATTTGAACGCCTCCCGTCGCTTCGGAAGGTTCGTACTCGGTTCAAATCCGCCGAGGTGCAGAATGATGTCCGGGTCAGCCTCGAGGAGCGTTTCGAAGTCGACCACTGAGTTCGTCTCCACCGAGCCCTCGAAGGCGTCCCGTGCACCGAATGGGCGAGTGTGTGCGGTCAGGAACCCGGGGTTGTCAAGCGTGTACGCGTATATCTCGTCAAGGTCAGCCGCGGCGAGCATCACTGCCGACGGGCGTTCCGACTCAGGTGGCAAGTTCGCGTCGATGGTCGAGCGCATTTCGTCGTGGATGGCCGCGAGCGCCTCGTAGCGGGCCTGTTCCTGAAACGCCTCGGCCACAAGTTCGAACTGCTCCCAGAGGGTGTAGTACTCGTAGTTCGCCCATCCGGACGGAGGTTCGGCGTGTCGGTCACTCAGTGAGTTGCCAAACCAGGGCGAGACGTTGGTAGCGATCTCCTCGAAGTCCTCCCGACCCCAGCTGTCCTGTTTAGCGATCCAAGCCGGGTCTGCCAGGTGGATATCGCTGTCCAGTTCGTACAGTTTCTCCTTGCTCGGTTTCCACGAGGAGTACAACCCGGTCCAGTCCAGCGACACCCCCGGCAGCCGTTCGACGAACTGGTTCCATAGCCCACTGTAGTACTCTGGGGCGTGCATAGCCGTGACGGTATCTCCATGCCCCAGCGCAAACGCCATGTCGGCGTGGTGTGTGAGCCGCGTAAAGACGGTCTCCGGTGGCGAGTCGAACGTCACTTCTCCCGTTGGTGACATCGACACGGCGTACGAGCCGTTCCCAGTGGGTGTGTCCGTCTCCGCCTCTGACTCCGTCCGTGTTGTCCCGACTCCCTGCTCGGCGTCACTGGTGCATCCCGCAAGCAATCCAGCGCTGAGAACCGTTCCCCCGTATTTCACGTACTCTCTCCGCGTCGGTGTCTCGGTGTCTGTGGTGTCGTCAGCCATTGTTTTAGGCTAGCCTAAAAATTATATAGTTGTTCCGGTTCACCGAGCCAGAACAATCCGGTTTCAAACGCGGACTCCAGCGTCCGCGTCAAGAATCCGTCGGGCAGGGCCCAATTTCGTGGCTCCTATTCGGCAACGACTTCTTCGGCGCGGTCCGACTCAGCAGTATCGCCACCACCAGTGTGGTCGTCACCATCGTGGCGGGCCCGGATTGGATTCACGCGCGGTCCGCGTGGCGTGGCCGAGACCTCTGCCTCGATTTCGAAAACATCCGCGAGTAGTTGCTCCGTGACCACATCTTCGGGTCGTCCCCGAGCCTGTATCTCGCCGTCTTTGAGTGCGACCATCCGGTCAGCGAGGCGGGCCGCCTGCTCGAGGTCGTGCAGGACGACCACGATGGTGATATCGCTCTCATCGCGGAGCGTTTCGATTATTTCCATCACCTCAAGCTGGTGGTGCAGGTCAAGGAACGTCGTCGGCTCGTCGAGCAACAGCACGTCGGTGTCCTGTGCAAGAACCATCGCGATCCAGGCGAGTTGCTTCTGACCGCCACTGAGGCTACCGACTTCGCGCTCACGGATGTGTCCACAGCCGGCCAGGTCAATCGCCCGCTCGACGGCGGCCTCGTCTTCTTCGGTGACACTGTCGAAGAACCCGCGGTGAGGGTAGCGACCGTGATACACCAGATCCTCGACCGAGATGCTGTTTGGCGACGTACTCTCCTGAGAGAGCAGGCCGAGCTTTCGGGCGATCGCTTTAGTCTCCAGCGTCTGGATGTCTTGCCCGTCCAGCAGTACCGATCCCGCGTCCGGTTCGAGCTGGTTGGCGAGGCCTTTCAGCAGCGTGCTCTTGCCCGACCCGTTCGGGCCGACGAGCGCAGTCACGGCCCCGGGTTCGGCGGTGATCGATTCACCGTCGATGACCGGTTCATCCGTCCCCGAGTACGAAAGCACCACATCGTCGCCGACCAGCGGCCGGTCCCGGCGACCGGACTGGGACCCAGCAGCGATGTCGTTGACCGTGGCGATACCATCCGAGTTAGTGTTGTTCTGTGACATTAGATCTCACCCATCTGTTCCCGTCGCCGCATCAAGTAGAGGAAGTACGGGCCGCCGACGACGCCGGTGACGACACCGACCGGAACCTGTGCGGGATTCAGGGCCAGCCGTGCACCAACGTCCGCAACGACCATCAACGCCGGCCCGACGAACACGCAGCCGATGAGGAGTCGGCGGTAGTCACTCCCGACGATGAGTCGGACGATGTGTGGAACCACGAGGCCGAAGAACCCGATGATCCCCGCAACGGAGATTGCCGTACTGGCCGCCAGAATGGCAACCGCGGACAGCATGAACCGGACCCGCTCGACACTCATCCCGAGCGAACTCGCGGTCTCCTCGCCGAGCAGGAGGAGGTTCAGTTGCCGTGCGCCGGCCAGCGCAAGTAGCGTCGCGGCCAGCGTCGGGATGACAGCGATACGGAACTCCTCCCAGCCGACGCCCGTGAGCGAACCGGTAATCCAGGCCAGTGCTGACTGGACAACGCCCAGATCGTCGGCGAAGAAGAACAGCCCCCGCTGGAGGGACGTAAACACCATGTTGACGATGACACCGGCCAGAACCAGTCTAACCGGACTCGTTCCGCCCTTCCACGCGATCATGTATACGAGTAAGAACGCGATGGAGCCACCGACCGCAGCAAACAGCGGGAGAAACGGGGCGAGACTGCTGAACAGAACGAGAGTCAGCAGTACGGTGAGTCCCGCCCCGGAACTCACGCCTAGCACGAACGGACTTGCCAGTTCGTTACGTGTCACGGCCTGGAATATCGCCCCGGAGACGGCGAGGCACATCCCCGCAAGCACGGCGACGATTACCCGTGGCATCCGGATGTTCCAGACGATGAGCGTCCGTTTCGGCAGTTCGGGAAGCTCTGCCCCGAAGAAAAACGACTGCCATGCCTGAACGCTGAACCACACCTTCGGGTCGAACACGGCTTGCCACGCCTGAAGGATCGTCATCGAGTACGCTCCGAAACTCACCTGCAGGAGACCAGCCCCGAAGGCGACGGCAACGCTCGCAACACACAACCCGAACAGGGACCCGTCGAGAGTGTCGAGCCAAGCTCTGGCTTGCGACCATACATCGGTGGCTCCGCGTGTCTCGCTGGCCATTACTCGCTCACCTCCGCGCATCCGTCGCTCGCGCCGAGGTAGTTCCGGATCGTTTTGTCATCCATCGCATCGAGAACAGCGGTCTGGTCGAGCCCCGAAACGACCGCCGCGGGGTCCAGATAGCCTGCCAGTGCTTCTTGCCCTGTTTCTGTGCGATCAGCTATCTCGTCGGATGTTATATACGACGAGCGCCGTTCATCAAGAGCCGCCTTACGGACCCGCTGGAACCGATCCGAATCGGGCTCGACCGGAGCATCCTCGGCGTACCGGTCGTCGAAATATTCGACCCAAGTTGCTCGTTCTGTCCATTCGTCGTCTAGTTCAGCTTCGCGTCGGACCCAGTCCACACCGTCAGCGACAGCCTCCCACCAGCCGTCGTCAAGTCTCGTCTCCGCGATCACCCGACGTGCGACCCGTCCGCCTCGACCGGCCGCAATGATAGCCTGCATATCAGCGGCTTCGGACGGTGATGCAACGTAGAGACCCGGAACCGGTGTTGTTCCGTCCGCGTCAGCATACCCGCGGTCGAAGGTTTCCCGTTCCTCGCCGTCGTGTTCGTACGTCTCAAACATTGCCGCATCGTCGTCCAGACCACGCAGATACTCGCCATCGTAGCGGGTCGCCGCAATGACGCGACGGGTCGTGGCCGGCTCTCCGTCCTGCGTCTCGACGACAAACCCCTCACCATCATCGGTTCTGTCGAGCGAGTCGACCAGATCGGAGACGATGGTACAGCCGGCGGTTTCGGCGTGGTCCTGAATGCGGTCATACAGCGTCTCAATGTCGATACCGGCCGGGAAACCGAGGTAGTTTTCGAGGTAGGCACAGCGCTTGAGAGACGAGCGACCACGGTCATAGATGGCTGTATCGAGGTCCGCTCTGGCCGTGAACACACCCGCCGCACATCCGGCCGGACCGCCCCCGACAATGATGACATCACGGTCGAACGTCGTCCCCGTTCGGTTCCCCACTGCTACCATATTCACAACGCTCCGTTCAGTGTCCGTGACACCGACAGCCGGTGTGACGGTTCAGCGGTGTCGATCGATTCGTTCAACATACTGTTTAGGCCAGCCTAAATGGATAAAGCGTTTTCGAAGTTTAGGCAGACCGAACATCATGTAAAAAATCTGCTGTTCCGGTCAGAGCGACACTGTCTGGATGGGCAAATCTGAGAAGTGATGAAGTCGTATTAAGAAGGGGTCCCCCCGACGACTCAGTCGCCAGCCGCCACTCGGAGCTCGGGGAAGTATCGGCCGTGGAAATCAAACGGGGCTGCGTGGGGGAGCGATGCGCTGGCGCGCTCCTCGAACGTCTGACCGTCGAGGACGAGCAGCCGGGACCGATCGGCGTCTGCATCCAGCGCAACGACTAGCACCACGCCGTCATCCTCGGTGTCGTTGTCGGGTGCGGGGACAAACACCGGCTCGCCGAAGTAGTCCCCTCCGTCGTCGAACGTCTCGACAGCGCCCGTGTCCGTGTCGAGTTTCAGCACGCGCCGGGCCCACTCGGTGACGGGAGTATCCATCCCCATCGCGTACACGTACCGGTGCGGACGACACCAGCGAGCCGGTGAGACGGTCGGCAGCGCACTGCCGTCAGGGTACAACATCTCGCGTGACACCGCCGCGTCGACGTCGCCGTAGCGAGGGGCACCGCTTCCGGTACCGAGGTCCACAGTGAACCGCTCGATGCGGCCAACGATAGCGCCCATCTCGCCTGCACGAAGGTTGTCCAGATATAGCGAGTCGATGGTCGTCGCGTCGGGTACTGTTTCGAGGTCGAACACCAGTTCCCTGCCCCCATCTCGCTCGAACGCGTTGACGTGGTGAAAGCCGAACACGGCGTCGATGACCGGCTCAGCGACGACGGTTCCCGTAGTCCGGTCCATGACAACGATTCGGGTCCCGCGGTCTGGTTCCCACTCGAACTGCTCGATAAACGGTGCCTGCCGGCCGGGCTTGAGAAACCGTCGCGGGTCGAGTCGGAGTGGGAACTCCGTCAGCACAACGTACCGCGGCGTGAGCGCGAAACTGTGCATATATGCCGGCTGGTCGGTGTCGACGCTCCCGACGTGTTTCCGGGCCCCATCGGGTGACATGGCAGTGACGTGGTACTGGCTGGTCCGTCCGAACGCCGTGTCGACGTTCACGAGGACGCCGCTCGTCGGGTCGCGTTTGAGGTGGGCACAGGAGAGTTGCCCAGTCGGGACACCGTCGTCGTGTTCGACGTGACCCGTCGTTTCGAGCGTATTCGGGTCGAAGCGCACTTTCCGGGGCGATTCGGTCAGGGCGACGTACTCACCACCGAACCGCTCGGCGATAATGTTCGTGTTGTCGTACGGGTCAGTCAGGAACGTCGCCAGCCGCGAGCGGAGCGTCGTCTCGCCGGTCGCAAAGCCGCCTTCGAACTCGCCGCTCGTCGCCGCCTCGTACGCGTCCGTCCGGAGGAAGCGGTTCCGATAGTGCACGGCGTCACTGTCGGGGTCAAAAGTGAACCGGTACAGCATCGCGAACCCGTCGAACCAGTGGTCGACACTGCTACCGTTCGGGAGGGAGAACGCGCCGGGTCCGTTCCGGATGAGACTGCCACGGAGCCAGTCCGGGAGGTCACCGGTCACGGAGATGGATGCCGCCGTCTCGTCGTGTAGCGAGTGGAACCCAGGGTGGGAAGTCATACCGTTACAATGGGTGACAGCGGCTAAGGCCTGACGCCCATGCTATCAGGGCATCACTCTCGTGTCGTGTACGCGTTCCCGCTGACGACGACACAGTCGTCCTGTGGCCCGTACGGTCGGTACGACGGCGAGTCTGTCCGGCGGCGGCGTAGCGACCGGAGCACGTCGGCTTTCACCCACGCGAAGCCGACCACGATGACAGCGAAGCCGGCGACGGTCACCGGACCGAGTGTTTCACCGAGCAGGAGCCAGCCGCTGATAGCCGTCACTGCTGGCACCACGTACGAAACTAGACTGGTTTCAGCGGCACCAACTGTGCTTATCAGGCGGAAGTAGAGGAGGAACCCGATTGCGCTGGCGACGATACCGAGATACGCGATCGCAGCTAGCTGTTCAAGCCCAACGGTGACGGTTCCGAGTTGCTCCGAGGGCAGCCCTACGCTGACGGCGTGCAGGATGGCAGCACCGAGCAGCGTCATCCAGGCCTGCAGGCTCACGAGCGGGAGCGAACTGGTGTAGCGTTCGGTCAGGACTGCACCGACAGCGAAGGCGACAGCGGAACTGATGAGGAGGGCGACGCCGAGCAGGCGGCCGCCGACCGCTCCCGGTGTGGGGTTCGCAATAATAACCACGCCGATAAACCCACAGACGGTGCCGATGAGTTCGTGCGGTCGAGCCCTGTAGCTCGGAATCAGTGTCGATGCGAACGCCGGCGTCACAACCGGTGTGAGACTGAGCAGGATTGCGCCGAAGGAACTCGGGACGTACTGCTGTCCAAGGAACAGAAGCGCGAAGTGTGCGCCGATGAGGACAGTCCCGCCGATGAGAATCAGCGACCAGTCATCGCGGGTCTGTGGGCGCAGTGACCGGCCTCGCCAGAGGGCATAGCCAAGCAGGACGACTGCAGCGATGTCGTGTCGGACAGCTGCCAGCAGCACCGGCGGGACGCTTTCGAGACCAGTCTTGATCGCCACAAAGGAGAGTCCCCAGATGAGTGCAAGCGCAGCAAACAGCAAGCCGATATATCGTGTCGAGTGTGTCATTCCAGTAGAGACCAATCGTATGTGCTGGAGGAGTATGAAGCTTCTATCGCCACTGTGACGCACACACACGCCCTCTACGGCCCGGCCTGCTGTTCAGAAATTCTCGAAAACAGTGCGTATCCGCAGTGCTTTCGAAGCCAGTTGTACCGAGACGTATTGTTCTACTCTGGTCCGTAACACGGAGTTCTCATTCGGCCACCGAACAGTCTCTCGGTCCACTGTTAGTAATGTCAAAAACGAGGGTGATGCCCACGTCGGCAGTTCCGAGCGGATGCTCCGAGTCAGCATCCAGATGTATGGCCCGAGTCAGGTCGACACCGTGTCGAAATGCCAGCCCGGGTCGGTCCCGGTTTCGTCAATGTGCTCCGACCGGCACGCCGGACAGCAGTCAGGGACAGCAGTTTCAGACCGGGGAACGTACACCGCGCCGTCACATTCCACACAGGCGTCCGCGACGACTGTCACGCAGTCTGCACAGAGATTGAAGTCGTCGACTGTGAGGTCTCGCAGGGGTTCGAGTTGTTTGTCCAAGAGGTACTCGTCGATAGCCGCCTGACAGTTTTGGCACAGTTGCATAGCGATCCAATTTGATGCATGATACCGTGACACAAATAGTTGCTGCCCGGTTATCGATTGTGAATGTCCCGACGGGTAGCTGTTCGATTATGGAGTCGCCCAGAAGTGACAGATACCAATGCGGGCTACGGCGCACGGAACACGCGAATAGTGTCCCGAGAAGTGGGTTCTCGAATTAGTTGTGCGAACCCGAGCTCTGAGAACACCTGCTTCCAGTTGCGGTGATACAGCGGGAAATCGTCATCGACGTAGCTCACGTCAGTGTCTGCGCGTCCACGTTCGGGGCTGTTGCCTTCGTTTTCGGCGATTACGAGGAGGTCGCCGGCAATACGGGCGATTTCCTCGAACACCCATGCGTCGTCCGGGTGGATGTGCTGGAGCGTCTCAACCGAATAGACGACATCGAAGGCATCGTCCTCGAACTCAGTAACAATGTCTTCGAGGGCACCGGTGTGGAACGTCCCCGAATCCGCGAGCCGCGGGTAGTGCTCAGCCATCACGTCAAAGGATTCGTCGTTGATGTCGATACCAGTGAGATTCCCGTATCCGCTGGTCTGCAGGTGTGCCAGATGGCGGCCCGAGCCACAGCCCAGTTCGATGATTCGGGCGTCGTCGTGGACGTAGTGGTCGAGCACGTTGACCAGTGTCTCACTCACCTCATTCGGTCCGAGTTCGGCGTAGTACGCCGGCGAGAACTTCCCGGAACGGGAGGCCCAGTCGTCTCGAACGTCGTCCGGGTCCATACCCACCGTACACCGTTGTAGAATAAATGTACCACGAAGTGCGTGTCAGGCAGTCGTGGGCGCAAGCAGGGTGACACAGTTTACGCTGCTACGGGTGACGCTCCTTCCGCCAACTAACAGCGGCTGAAAGCTGCCAGTGTCGTGGCCTATGACTCGTGCTGGAGCAAGCGGTCAGCCCGCGTTTCAAGTTCGTTCTCGTCAATCTCACCGGATGCGTACTGCTGTTTAAGCGTTTCCAGTGAATCCGGCTCAACCGTCGCCTCGCGCTGTAGCTGCACGTACAGCAGGCCCCCTATCGCCACAACAGCGATGATGAACGCTGCGAGCAGCAGCCACCAACCGACCGGAGTCGTGCCCATACCCATTCCCCCACCGTGGGGCCCCATCGGTCCGTGCTGGAGTAGCGCAGTTGTTAGCGGTAGCATCTGGAACACCTCTGTTTGTAGATACGGGCCTCACAACATAATTACGTGCGCTGGTTCCCGAGAAGTGAGAACACAAGCCGCGACGCGGAGCAGCGAATACAGCGCTCCAGAGGAGTTCGATACCCGCTGCTGTTAGTGGATTGCAACACCGGTTTCACCCGACTCGGAATTCACGTCCATACCAGTCGTCGATTCGAAGTTCGTACGGCGTCGTCGTCGATGTGTCGTCCCAGCTGACTGGGTTCGGGGCGAACTGTGTGTTGCTGGCCAGCGAGGCAAGGGCCGGTTCTACCTCGCCGTACGTCGTCTCGACCAGCTCACCCGTGACCACGACGCTTCGCCAGACCGATTTGGGCTCGGTTTCCTCGTACACCATGAACCCGACGGAGGCGTCCGCGGTCAGATACCGGTGTTTCTGGCTATCGTCGCTCTCTGACAGGTGAAACGCAAGGCTATCCGTCGCCGGGTCGTACCCGAACGCGACCGGGAACGGATACGGGGCCGCCCTCGTCGGGCCGGACAGCGCCAGCACGCCGATTCCGTTGTCAGTGAGGACATCAACGACCGCTTCGTCACGTAATTCTCGCATCCCGGATGCAACGTTATCTGGCAACTACTTGGAGAGCAGACCGCATTTTCATTCGGTGAGAACGTGAGAGTTGCTTTTCAAATAATGGGTAACAGAACAGGTATGGGCACAGATTCGACAGGGGAGTTCGCCGAGTGGGATGACGAACGGTACAGCACGAATATCGAGCGGTTCGATGAACAGCACAAGCGCCTGTTCGGGCTGCTGAACGACCTCCACACGGCGATGAACGAGGGCCATTCCGAGGAGGAGGTCGGTGACATTCTCCGGGAACTCGAACGCTACACGGAGTACCATTTCGGTGACGAGGAAGAGTTCATGCAGAACTGTGGCTACGCCATGGACTGCAGCGACTGTTTTTACAACCACCGTGAGATGCACGAAGAGTTCGCCGACAAGGTGCAAGAACTCCGCGAGAAACACGAAAACGGGGAGTACGTCACGATGGAGGTCCTGACAGTTGCCCGGGACTGGCTCGATGCGCACATCGCCGCCGGCGACGAGGACCAGAACTACGCTGACTACTTCCAGACAGAGGTCAGCGACGACTACGAGTACGAACCCGGGCAGCTCTATCATGACCGGACGGCATCAGAAGACCCCGTCCCAGTTGATCGCCAGAGCGAGGACGCCGGTGTGCGCCTCGACAGCGACATCTACGACGGAGCCTCGCTTTCGGTCCCGGACGGGTCAGTAGCGGCCTGGTTCGAAGACATCGTTTCGGACCACGGGGACCGGACCGCGGCGCTCGTCCGAGATGACGGCGAGTTCGTCGAACGGAGTTTCGAAGAGCTGGCCGAGCGAGCGAAGGCAGTTGCGGGCGGCCTCCTCTCGACGGAACTGCGCCCCGGGGACCGACTGGCAATCAGAGCACAGTCCCAATACGAGTGGTCCGTACTCGACCTGGCCTGTCACTTCGCCGGGCTGGTCCCGGTTGCACTCTACCCGTCCGCGAGCGACGACCGGGCAGCCCAGATTATCGAGCGGACCGGCGCAACCGGACTCGTGGCAGCGGGAGACGTGGCCGACGACCTCGCGATGGCCGTCGAAACCGTGCTCGATTTCGAGGACTTACCGACTGCTGAGGCGAGAGTGCTGCCCGGTCTGCAGACGGACGGTGACGAGGTTGCGACAGTCGCGTTCGACGTGGCTTCCCCCGCAGAGAAGGCCGGCTGTGCGCTGACACATCGAAATCTTCTGGCGGCAGCAGAGAGCCTCCGCGAGGCGCTTCCTACTGGTCCCGGAGCGACCGGGACCTGTTCGCTTCCGCTGGCACACATCTATCAGCGTGTTTCGACATACTACCTCTGGGCGACCGGGAGTGCCGTCGCATACCTCGGGGCCGAGGAGTTTATCGACCAACTCGCGGCTGTTGAGCCGGAGGTGCTCGTCGGTGTCCCGAAGATGTACCAGCAGCTCTACGGGACGATACAGGACCGTCTGGGTGACATGGGCTGGATGAAACGGAAGGTCGGCGGTCGAGTGGCGTCCTACGGGGAGGGTATCGTCGAAGGCCAGGGAACGCCGCTGAAATACAGAGCCGCCAACCGGCTCGTGTACAAGCCGCTGCGGCAAGAAGCGGGGTTATCAAACCTCACCTACGCTCTCTCCGGGACTGGCCGACTCGACGACCATCTGCTGTACTTCTTCCGGGGGCTTGGCGTTCCGGTATGCGAGCTATACGGTTCGGTCGGAACAACCGGTGTCGGCGCACTGAACCCGGCAGAATCCTTCGTCCAGGGGTCAATTGGCGACCCAATGCCGGGCGTTGAAATCGCTGTCTCCGAAAACAGAGAACTATTGATCCGTGGGCCAACCGTCCTCGGTGGGTTCCTCGACGACGGCCAGACTGGCTCACAAACGCTTCGGGACGACTGGTATCACACCGGCGAAGTCGGTGAGGTGGGGCCGGACGGCACGCTGTCGGTCGGCGAGTGAGCGCCGTCAGGCGGGCAGTAAACACCCCGGTTACCGTTCAGCCAAAGAGGATTGCGCTTCAACTCAGGTCAGACGATCCGAGACCCGAGTGCGACGAGTGGCACGAGGACGAGTAGATACGCAGCCGCCGAAATCGCCCAGTCCCGTCGGATGTCCGCCATCCGAGCCGACGGCAGTCGGGAACGTGGGAGCACGACAAAGACAAAGAAGCCGACCATCAGCGAATAGAGGACCGCAGCAGCGACGACTGTCGCGAGTATTGACTGGCCACCGAGAAGGCCTTCGCTGGTGAGAAGCATCCAGACGAACAACGGCCCAGTCAACCAGCCAGCGATGTAATGGACGACGTTCGCAAGCCGACCCGGCGCGTCGGCTGGGACACTGTTTGTTAACACACCGGAGGCAATGAACGGCGGTGTTTCGCCTTCCGGCAGTCTGGCCATTACCAGATCCATCACAACCGTCGCGGCGACAGCGGCAACCACCCCGATAACAAACCGAAATGACACCGTAAGCGCCGTAACAAGAGGTACCGACTCCATGTACCACTGAGAGGGCGGGGCTGTATTCTGTCTGACGGTTCAGGCCGACTGTGATACCGATTTGTTGGGTGCGAAAGCCTGTGAGGGCGTACCCCGTAAGGGCTTCATGCGCACACAGGATGCAGGACACCGAGCGGCAGCAGTCGCTGCTATCGCTGACCGCGATTATCGGCGGGCTGGAGATGAATACACGCGGGCTGGGTGGCGAGTTCTCTCGGACCCGCGAGAAGGCATTGAGCCGTTCGGTGCTGACGAGAAGGGCTGGGTCGGTGACGGGCTTCAGTACCTCGCAACAAGCGCGGTCTGTTACCGTGTCGCCGGAAACGACACACGCGCCACCCGTCGTGGCGTCGAGGGCGTCGCCGTGGCCAAGGATTTGACCAACGGGCTCGAGCATCCGGTTCAGCACGCTTGTCTCGATGAGTTCGTCGCGGATTTCCGAACCGTTGCAGGGCTCGACGGTGTCGAGGCGGCGTACCGCGAGGCGGAATCAGCCTACAAAGACGCTGGAAGTGCTATTGACAACCCGCAGGCGTGGGGGACGACGCCGCTGTTCGAGTCCGCTGCAACGCTCATCCAGCAGGTCGCCCGTGGCCCCGCCAACGGCGAAATCGCTCTTCCCTGGGAAGACCTCCACGGCACAGACCCGGACGACCCCGGCAGGTTCCTCGCACAGCGGGCTATCGTCAAACGCCAGCGGTTCCCAAGTCTTATTCAGCAGGTCATCAACGACGGCTTCCTTGCGACCCCTCGGGGGACGACGGAGTACGACACCGACCACCACCGGTGCCCACACTGTGGCTCGACAGATGTGAACTGGGTCGCAGAGAGCGTTGTGTGCCTTCGATGTTCCC
The DNA here is from genome assembly GCF_011440255.1 of Haloarcula sp. JP-Z28. Lineage (NCBI taxonomy): Archaea > Methanobacteriati > Methanobacteriota > Halobacteria > Halobacteriales > Haloarculaceae > Haloarcula > Haloarcula sp. JP-Z28. The sequence continues at coordinate 40,235 of NZ_JAAOHT010000007.1, forward strand.
GTCCAACAGACGAGACCAGCTAATACGCAGTATCTGTTTTCAAAGTAGGGCAAGATATTAGCTCTGTGGGACTATATTTCGACAATACGGCTACAAATATGACTTGTAGAAGGCTATCTTGGCTATTTCTGTCTTGTTTTAATATCGCTTCGTCTATCTTAGTCGTGTGTGAGCTTACTCAGACTGTGAAGAACTGAAGTAGAAAGATATCTATGCAGACCAATTGCGCTGGTCACGTTGTCGGTTCAGTCGACTCGGGTAGTGACTCCGAGTCGGTACGGGCTTCGATTAGAAGTCGCCGATTAACAATGTGATCGACAACGGTAGTGCTATCGAGAATTTCCGTCTCACTGTCGTGGGTTTCTGGGTCGCCGGTGTACCGTCGTATCTTGAACGAATCCATTGCGTTTCGGTTCTCTGAGACTGGTTCGATAACTTCGAGGTACTCACCGGTGGTGGTGTTGCGATAGGTTTCGCCCGTGGCAAAGCCGACAACGGGGACATCCGCAGGCCACTGCCATGAGAACTGCCGTAGATACTGGTCGAACTGCCAGACGAGATGTGCCGGGTCAAGATCGTCGTCAAGCGCTCCCACAGCGGCGGAATCGAGTGTCCGGTCCCAGTAGTCCACGACACACTCTTTAAGATCGTCTTGCAGACAGTCCTCAACCAGTTTCTGCTCGATCGGATAACCGATTTCGATGGCAACGATAGCGTGTCGGTCAAGATGGGTGAGACAGCGCTGGCATTCGATCTCGAACACGGACAGGCCAAGTGGGTTATCCGCAGTCAAGTGCGCCAGTTCGTTTCCGCAATTGGGACACCAGAGAAACAACACCCCGTTGTCTGCACCGGACAGTTCACCGAGCACAGTCAGGTCATCAAACGCAGTGTCAGGTTCATTCGTCCGAGACTCGGATATCGACTCCGGAGCGGCCTCTGCGGCATCATCCGCGTATTTGGCCAGCTTTCGGTCTTTCAGTAGTGACTTGATAACCGAATCGTGCGAGGAGTGCGACTCCGTGTCACGTATCTTCTCTATCTGTTCTTTTGTCCAATCACGTACGCGGATAGTTGCCATTTGTCACACATTCAAACCAAGCTGCAAAAACAGTTTCCTTTTATAATGATTGTTAACCTTCGCGCACAATCACCACGTAGAGGGCGGTTAATGACTGGCAGCAGAGATACGCCGCTTGATTTCGGCGTTCGAGACACGTATCTGGTTGGCTGCCAGTCGATGAGTGACGAGGTCGAGGAGGTCCAGTTCTGACAGTAGTCTCCGTGCATGTGTCTGGCTCAGATCGAGACGCTGGGTCACCTCGTCCAGAGAGCTGGACTGGGTAACAGTCTGAGCGAGCTGGGCCACGGTCACGTCCTGAGAGATACCGAGTCCATCCGCAACAAGGTTGTCGTCGCTGTCCTGCGAGTCAGCCTCGGCAAGCAGGTCAGCGACAGATCTGGCACCCAGTCCGTCCGGTTCTTCGGGTTGACTGTTGTCGCTCACCCTGTCGTCAGAAGGGTCTGACCCGGCATCGGGACCTGCATCGGTGTCAGTATCGGACCCTGCCTGCACGTCTGCAAGACTGAGTCCGCCTGCCTGTGGCGTCGTGTCTGTCGGGTCGTGGATATCGTACTCCACCATATACCGGCGCACAGTTTCGGAAGTCACGTCGGCATCAAGCGCCTCGGTCATCTCCGGGAACGTATCGCAGGCATCGTATGCTGCCTGGAGTGCCTCAGGGTCCTTGTACGCTGGCACGGAATCCGACTGCGAGAGGGTTTCCGCCAGTTCGTTGGACGTGTCCCCCTGATCGCCTGACGGGACCGGTATGTTGGTTCCAACAGGGACGGTAACCGTCACGTCAATCTCGATCCGTTTATCAATCACATCAAACTCCTCAGCGTCGACGGAGACGTCATCATGTATCGATACGCCACCGAATACCGGCGTCGCGAGCGTCAGGTCGGCACTGATCTCGTCGTTATCCGCGGTTGTCTGGCCCCTGACTGAAACCGATTTGACCTCAGTGTCAGACGAATCTAGGCATTCGAGTACCTGCGTGAACGTCTCAAAGGCGTCACTAACTACCATATGTCATCCACGCTCACAGTCCCACTATTACATACGGGAAGCGGAGAAATTTGCCACAATAGACGAAAGAGACAGATTTGGTCCCTCGACCACGCTACAGTCAAAATACCGTGTGTACAGAATGTGCACATTGACTGCGATAGCGAAATATTGCCTGTCATTTTACACCCTTAGAGTGTGAATGAAATTGCGTTCATAGACTGCACTTTCCAGAATGTATCAGCAGATCACATTTACACCCTAAGGGTGTATATTAGTAGGACCTCCAGTAACAGCGAATTGAAACCATCTCCGTTTGGTGACCGCCCTACAGTCGTTCCCAGAGTTCGGCACTGGCATCGCCGACAGCAGTCATGTCCGAATCATCGACGCCAGTGACGCCTGATTGCTGGTCGTAGACAGACTCTCCGTCGATTATCGTCCGGGTAACGTCCGCACGGCTTGCAGCGCTGACGACGTAGTAGGGTGCACTCCCGTCCAGCACCGGGTTCGGCCCCAGATCCAGCGTGACAAAATCACCGCGTTTGCCGACCTCGATACTGCCGACAGCGTCATCCATCCCCAGCACCGCCGCACTGCCGATTGTCGCCCATTCGAGGGCGGTGGCCATGTCGAAGCCGCTCGGGTTGCGCTGCTTGAGTTTGTGGATACCGACAGCTGAACGCATGGTCTCGAACATATCCGGGTCCCACCCGTCGTCACCGAGCCCGATTGTCATTTCGTGGGCTTGCATCGTTTCGACATCGGCGATACCGACGGCGTTGTTGATATTGGAATAGGGGTTGTGAGCAACGTTAACGTCGTGTTCTGCAAGTACTTCGATTTCGGACTCGGTGGAATGGACGCAGTGGGCAGCGATGACCTCAGCATTGAAAAAGCCCATGTCTTCGAGCGCGAACACCGGTCGTTCCCCGTAGTCGGCGATGGATTCGTGAACGTCGACCAGTCCCTCTTCAAGATGGATCTGGATGGGACGGTTGTCATCGGTAGCCCGGTCGACACACTCCGCAACGATGTCTTCGGTGTTGGTAAACAGCGTGTGGAGGCAGTAGTGGCCGGACACGGTGTCGTACTGGTCCTCCGCTTCGTCGATGAACCGCTGATTCTCCGCGATTCCATCTCTGGCCTGGGCTTCGGAGTTTCGGGCTGTCGTCTCGAACGTAATCATCCCGCGGATCGGTGTCTGTGCGACACCCTCTGCGACGGCGTCGAGACCGCCCGGCAGCGTGTTTGGCCCGGAGTAGTTGTCACAGAAGGTGGTGACGCCGCTCTGAAGCATCTCGACAGAGGAACCCAGTGCGGACAGGCGAGCGTCACGTTCGGTAAACGCCTCGTCGACGTTCCACCAGATGTCGACGAGCGCTTCGTAGAAACTCTCAGGTGACGCAGCGAGCGGCGCGCCGCGAATCGGGAGTGCGTACATGTGGGTATGACAGTTCACCAACCCCGGGATGACAACTTCCTCGGTGGCGTCAACAACCTCGTCGCCCGAGGCGTACCCGTCCTCGATAGCGACGATTTCACCGTCCTCGACAACGACATGTACCTCTGACCGGACCGTGCGCTCATCGTCCATCGTGATGAGCGTCCCTGCGTTCAGTATCACAGGTTGGGGGATATCAGCAACTGACTAAAAGCTACTCCGCCCCAGAACAGCCTTAGCAGCCACTCTCTCACAACCACCGTGTGCGACGGATGTGGCGTCTCACACACCAACTGTTTTCGTCATTCGCCCGGGCTGTTCTATCATGACAGACATTCACATTAAAGACGCACAGGTGGTGACGGCATCGGGTGTCCAGCACGGTGAAATCACGATGTCGGACGGAGCGATAGACGCCGCTGGTCCGGCGTCGGCGGTTCCAACCCCCAGTAATCCGGACACCGTCATCGACGCGGACGGCATGGTCGCGCTCCCGGGCGCTACCGACGTGCACACACACATGCACGACGACGAACTGTTTCCTGATGGTATCGATTTCGCGTCCCAGACCGCGAGTGCGGTTGCCGGTGGAGTGACGACAGTCATCGAGCTACCGACCCAGACACCCGTCACGACGCCGGAGGCAATACAGAGGAAAGCGGAGACGTGTTCGACGCTGGCCCACATCGATTTCGGCCTCGTTGCGGGCAATATTCAGGACCCCGATATCGACGTGTCTGGCATCATGAGCGCCGGAGTAGCGGATTTCAAAACGTTTACCGCTGACCCGTATCTGGCGAGTGACGCGTCCATCGCAGCACTCATGCGGCACGTCGGCGATGCCGGCGGAACAGTTCGCGTCCACTGCGAGACGCAGGGACTCCTTGACGACGCGCGGTCGACTATCGTCAGCGATGACCCTGAGGTGTACATGGGTTCACGACCGCTCGAAGCCGAACTTGACGCGATCTCTCGGGCGGGCTATTTCGCGGAATACGCCGACTGCCCGCTGCACGTCGTCCACATCTCAAGCGGGAGCGGCGCACGCGAGGCCGGCCGCTTCAAATCGCGAGCGAACGTCCCAGTCACGCTCGAAACCTGTCCGCAGTATCTGGCCTTCTCGAAGGAGGACGTTGCCGACAAGGGACCGTTCCTGAAGGTCAATCCAAGCCTCAAGTCCGATGCCGAGCGGGAGCGGCTCTGGGATGCGGTTCAGGACGGGACGATCGACCTCATCGGCACAGACCACTTCCCGACGTACCGCGAAACTCGGGATGTCGGCTGGGATGACATCTGGGAGCCATACGCCGGCCTCCCGGGCGTCGAAACAATGGTCGAATTCCTCGTCAGTGAGGGCGTCCACAAGAGTCGGCTTTCGTGGCCACGGCTCCGTGAACTCGTATGCGCGGCTCCGGCCCGAAGTGCTGGCATCTACCCCCGAAAAGGTTCACTGCAGCAGGGCACAGATGCGGACGTGATTCTCATCCGGGACGAGGAGTACGAAGTTACCGCCGACGACCACACGTTCGTCGGTGGCTGGACGCCATACGAGGGACAGCACTGGAGCGCGCGCGTGGACACAGTCATCGCTGGCGGTGAGATTGTCGCAAAGGACCACAGGGTTCGGTCAACGGCGGGCCGCGGCCAGTTCCTGAACCGCCCGTTGTAGCGTTTTGCCGTCCATTGACCTGATAGCCAGTTCACAAATAGATGTGTGGCGTGTGCGACCAGTGTGTGAAGGTGTGTCAGCCACAACAGAGGGGGATCGCCTGACAATCGGGCTGAAGCCACAGTACGGTTTTATACCCAGTTGTACTGAGGAAGTAGTATGGGCATGACGCAAGTCACAACCCTCGAGTGTACACTCTGTGGGGCGGAGTACGACCCGAACCGGATCATCTACACCTGTCCCGAACACGAGGGCGTGAAGGGAATTCTCGAGGTAACGTACGACTACGATGCTATCGATGATGCGTTTGACGGCGACCTCGGCGGGCCGATCGCAAGTCAATGGAAGTACGAGGCGTTTCTGCCAGTCGCAGCGGACGCCGATATCGTGACGCTCAACGAGGGCGGGACGGACCTCTTCGACGCGCCGAATCTCAGCGCTGCGCTGGGCGTCGAGACACTGGTCAAAGACGACGGACGGAACCCGACGGGGTGTTTCAAGGACCGTGCCAGCGCTATCGCTGTCACGAAAGCCAAACACGCCGGGCGCGATATCATCACCTGCGCCTCGACCGGGAACGCCGCCGCGTCACTGTCGGGCTACGCCGCCCGCGGGGGGATGGACTGCCGTATTTTCGTCCCCGGTGACGCCCCGACAGGGAAACTCGCACAGCCGCTCGTCTACGGCGCGGATGTCCTTGCTGTCAACGGCAACTACGACGAAGCCTACGACCTCAGCGTCGAGGTCACCGAGAAGTACGGCTGGTACAACCGCAACGCGGCGATCAATCCGTTCCAGGTCGAGGGCAAGCGCACCGTCGGCCACGAACTCGCAGACCAGTCTATCGCCCGCGGACACGTCCCGGACTGGGTCGTCTTCTCGATGGGCGACGGCTGTACGATTGCCGGGGCCTGGAAGGGGTTCAAGGAGTTCTACGACCTCGGCTACGTCGACGACCACCCTAAAATGCTGGGGGTTCAGGCTGAAGGGGCGTCGGCGATCCACGACGCCTTCCACAACCACGAGGATATCGACGATATCGCCGAAACGCTGGCCGATTCAATCGCAGTCGGACGGCCGCGGAACACGATTAAGGCTTGCCGCGCGCTGGAACAGAGCGGTGGCACGAGCGTGCTGGTCTCCGATGAAGAGATTCTGAAAGCCGAAACGCTACTTGGCAGCACCGAAGGAATCTACTCCGAGCCGGCGGGAGCAGCGCCTATCGCGGGCGTTCAGACGGCGCTCGACCGGGGAATCATCGAACAGGACGAAACGGTCGTCGTGGTGTCCACCGGCTTCGGCCTGAAGGACACGAAAAGCGCCGAGAAGGCGACCGGCGGGGTGGATCGAATCGACCCCGAAATCGCAGAGGTCGAAGGTCTGTACGGCACGGCCGAAGAAGCCGCAGCCGACGACTGACGACCGGACAGTTGCCCCGACACGGGCCCGCACACTGCCATTTTGAGATCAGTTTCAATACACTTCCGAGTCGATGGAGTTGCAGTTGCAAAGTGTAGCAGGACGCATATCCAACGAGTATCACAAATTAGTGAGACATTCGAATAGGTATCTCGGACAGAGTTAAACACATATATTGATATAAGGATTCTAGTAGGTGGATTGAAAAGATAGGGGGCTGGATGGCGTCCCATGAGCGGTCCAGAGGCAGAACAGCAGTCAGTCGTACTGTACGATATCGAAGACAAACCGCCGCTGGGGAAGGCGATTCCACTCGGCATCCAGCACGTGCTCGCGATGTTTCTGGGCAACGTCGCGCCCCCGCTCATCCTTGCCGGGGCTGTCGGCTCCGTCACAGGGGAGACGACGTTTCTCGTCCAGATGGCACTCATCGTCGCCGGCATTGCGACCATCGTTCAGGCGTACCCGGTCGGCCCCGTCGGCGCGCGGCTCCCGGTCGTCATGGGGACCAGTTTCGCGTTTCTCGGGCCGCTTATCGGCATCGGCAACCAGTTCGGTATCGCCGCCGTCTTCGGCGCGTCACTGCTTGCCGCGCCGGTCGAGGTCATCATGGGCGTCTCGTTCGACCGGTTCCGGCGGTTCTTCCCCCCGCTGGTCACCGGTATCGTCGTAATGCTCATCGGATTGACGCTCATCCCCACGGGCATGAACTACGCCGCGGGGGCCTCGGCCGGCCCATCAGCGGAGGGATACGGCTCCTTCGTGAATCTCGGCCTCGCGGGGCTCGTGCTGATAGTCACGGTCGGGCTGAACCAGTTCTTCGAGGGCTTTCTCCGCGTCATCAGCGTATTCGTGGGCATCATCGTCGGCTACCTCGCCGCGCTTGCGCTAGGTGTGGTTGACCTCTCGGCAGTCGCCGCTGCCGGCTGGGTGACGGTTCCCGTTCCGCTCAAGTACGGCCTCGCCTTCGAGCCAAGCGCCGTCGTCACCGTGGCCTTCCTCTACATCATTACCGGCATGGAGACTATCGGGGACATCTCGGGGACGGTATCCGCAACCGGCCGGAACGCCACGCGCGAGGAAATCCGTGGCGGCCTCGTCGCTGACGGCGTCATGAGCGTTTTCGGTGCGGTGTTCAACGCGCTCCCGAACACGTCGTTCTCGCAGAACGTCGGCCTCGTGAACTTCACCGGCGTCGCCAGCCGGTACGTCGCCGGCATCGGGGGCGTCGTGCTGCTTGCACTCGGATTTGTCCCGAAAGTCGGCGCAGTCGTCTCGGCGATGCCCGACGCCGTGCTGGGCGGCGGCGCGCTCATCCTGTTCGCGATGATATTCTCCTCGGGCGCACGCCTCATCACGCAAAACGTCGAGTTAGACCACCGCAATTCGACCATCCTCGCGATGTCGATGGCGCTCGGCCTCGGCGTCGCGTTCCGCCCTGAAATCCTCCAGAACTTCCCGTCTGAGGTACAGACGCTGTTCGGGTCCGCACTTGTCACCGGTGGGATGGCCGCCCTCATTCTCAATATTGTGTTCCCCGGCGGGAGTGTCGGAACCGGGCCAACTGAGTACACCGCAGGACTGGAACCCGATCCTGTCGAGACGGGAGCGGGCGCGCCGCCGGTCGACGACGACTGATACTGTCGGCAGTACGTCTGCGCCACCACGAGGGAGCGAGTATCCCGTCTCAACCACAATTAACAACAGGAAGGGGGGTCTGTGCCGCGTGGCTGCGCGCCGTCCTTGGTTACAGGTAGCCGTCCGCAAACTCGTCGATCATCAGCCGCCGGTCGTCGCCAAGCGGATAGAGAATCGGGCACTGACAGCCCGTCTCTGCGTACTCCCGGACTTTCTCCCGACACTGTTCGGGCGTGCCGCTGGCGGTGAGTTTGTGCACCACGTCGTCCGGAATGAGGTGCATGCCCTCTTTGATGTCGTCCTTGTCGGCCGGCCACCCGCCGATGGTCTCACCCACCTCGTCGATGAGGTCCTGGCTGACGCCGCTGGCTTTCATGATGTGTGGCTGTTGCCCGAGGTACTGCGTGATGAGTTCGCGGGCGTTGTCCAGGGCTTTCTCTTCGTCGTGGTCCATCGAGCAGACGACGAGCTGGGGCCGGTCGATGTCGTCAAGAGAGCGACCACCGCGCTCCGCCCCGGTCTCCAGTGCGTCAAGGGCCTTCTCGTTGTACTCCGGGCTGACAAGGTAGTTCAACAGGGCCCCATCGGCGAAGTGGCCGGTGAGTTCCAGCATCTTGAACCCGGTCCCGCCAACGTAGACGGGGACGGTTCGCGGCCCGTCATCGCCGTGGACCACGTCCAGTTCCACGTCGCGCATCTGGACGAACTCCCCGTCATAGGTGACGTTTTTCATGTCCAGCAGGTCCTGTGTCACCTCGACACATTCGCGCATCGCCCGGAGCGCGCCGCTACGGTCAATACCGACCTTCTCGGCCAGCGGGTCCCACCAGGCCCCGATACCACACATGATGCGGTCCGGGCCGGCGAGTTCCTCGAGCGTGCTCATCGACTGTGCGATCAGCGCCGCGTTGCGCGTCCAGTTGTTGATGACGCCCGTCCCGAGTTTGATGTCATCGGTGACCGCGGCGTACGCGCCGAGCGGGGAGACGGCGTCACGTGCGAGTCGCGATTCAGCCTGCCATATCTCGTCGATGCCCTGCTCTTCCGCGTACTGCACGAGTTCGACGTTCTCTTCTAGCGAGTGTTTGTCCTGCAAGTAGATACCGACACGGTCGCCTCTCTCGAAGACCTGATTGGTGCTCATGAGACATGCTGGATTCTCCGAATACCGATAAATAGATTTGGCCACACACACGGTCTGTGGGAGGTGTGGCCGCCGGTATTGGCCCGCGTCGCGGACCGCTCAGTCCGTCTCGCGACTGTAGGACTGCAACAGCGCCGAGGGGACCGCAAGCTGGTCGCTCTTGGTCCGGATGACGGCGTACGCCAGCACGATAATCGTCGCCAGATACGGGTACGTCCCCATTATCTGTGGCGTCATGAGAAACTCGACGATGGGATTGATGACGCCCGCGAGGTGCGCATCGGGGCCAAGCGTCAACGAGATCGACTGGGAGCGAATGCGGAGCGCGTCGAGCAGCCCGAACAGATACGCCCCCACGAGCATCCGGCGGGGCCGCCACTGCGCGAAGATAACCAGCGCGACAGCGATCCAGCCCCGGCCCGCGGTCATGCCGGGGACCCAGAGCTGTGAGAAGGCCAGCGAGAGGTGAGCGCCGGCCGCGCCGGCGAACCCGCCGCCGATGAGCACCGCGAGGTACCGCAGTCTGAACACGGACACGCCCATCGTGTCCGCCATCTCCGGGTCCTCACCGACAGCAATCATCTCCAGCCCGAGATTCGAGTGGTGCAGGAAGTACCAGACCACGACCAGCAGGCCGAGCGCGAGGTAGTCCGTTGCCGTGCTCCGGAAGAGGGCCTCGCCGATGACCGGGATACCGACAAGGTACTGACCGACGAGCGGGAACGTTATCTGCGGGAAGCCGTTGATCGACTCTTCGACCCAGCCGGAGCCGAAGAACGTCGTCAGCCCGGTCCCAAGAAGCGTCAGCATGACGCCGCTGATGACCTGGTTCGACTTCAGCGTGATACAGAGGAACGCGTGGACCAGCGCCAGCACCATCCCGAGGAGGATGCCGACGCCGAATCCGAGCCAGTGGCTCCCCGTGAGGACGGTGGTGATGAATCCCCCGAGTGCGCCGACGAGCATCATGCCCTCGACGCCGAGGTTGAGGACGCCCGCCCGCTCGCTGATGAGTTCGCCCATCCCAGCGAGGAGAAGCACCGTCGCCGCCTGAACAGTCGCATCGAGCAGGCCGGCGATGAAGCTCACCATCAGTCGTCACCCCGCTGTGGCTGGGCTGGCGTCTCCGCTGGCCCGCGTTTTAGGTCGATACCGACACGGTAGCTCTTGAAAAACTCCGCCGTGATCAGGAAGAGAATGACCAGCGCCTGGATGATCTCGACCAGCGCCGCGGGCACACCGAATGCCACTTCCATGCTTGACCCGCCGACGAACAGCACGGCGAAAAACAGGCCAGCGAGCATCACCTTGAACGCGCTGTTGCGGCCGAGCAGCGCAATGGGAATGGCTGTAAAGCCGTATCCGGGTTCGAACCCGGCACGGTATCGACCCTGTGCGCCGGCGATCTCGCTGATGCCGCCCATGGCCGCGAACGCGCCCCCGACGACAAACACGAGCAGATACACGTAGAACTTGCTCATCCCGGCCTGCTGGGCGGCCTCGTCGTTCGAGCCGACGAACGTGATTTCGAACCCGAGTCGCGTTCTCGTCATCAGGACATACGTCACGACGACCATGCAGAGGGCGGCGAGCAGCCCAGCGTGGACACCGCCGAACAGTTCCGGAATCGTCGCGGCCTCAGAAAACCGGTCTGATTGCGGGAAGTTCCCAGTCCCGCCCTGCATCGGTCCCCGGAGCAGGTAGCTCTGGATTTCGAGCGCGACGAACGTCAGCAGTAGCGACGTGATGATCTCGTTGACATCCCACTTCGCACGCAGGTACGCCGGAATACCAGCCCAGATACCGCCGGCTACGGCTGCAGCGACGAACATCAGCGGAATCAGTGCGAGGCCCGGGAGCGAGACGTTCAGCCCGATCCACGTCCCTGCAAGCGCGCCGGCGACGAGTTGTCCTTCGGCACCGATATTGAACAGGCCTGCTTTCAACGGGAGATACACCGCCAGACCCGTGAGAATCAGCGGAACTGCCTTTGTTAGCGTCTCACTGAGACCGAACTCGGTCACGAGCGTGTCAACGAACATCGTCGTGTACGCCGCGACAGGGTTCACGTCGAGGACGACCAGCGCGATAGCGCTCACCGCCAGTGCAGCCAGCACGGTGAACACGGGCGTCCCGTAGGAGAGCCAGGCCGGAATGTCCTCGCGCGCATCGACGGTTACTGCGACGTTCATCAGCTCTCACTCTCCTGTGTGGCTCCGTGCTGGGGCGGCGCAACCGTCTTGCCGTCGTCTCCACCACCACCGGTCATCTCCAGACCGATCCGTTCCCGGTCGGCTTCGACCGGTGTCGTCTCGTAGACGAACTCACCCTCGTACACGACGAGAATCCTGTCGCTCAGGTCGAGTATCTCGTCTAAGTCCTCCGAGAGGAGGATGATACCCGTTCCTGCCTTGCGCTGTTCGAGCAGCGTCTCCCTGATGAACTCGATTGCCCCGACGTCGACGCCGCGGGTCGGTTGGTTCGCAATGAGGAGGTCCGGGTCGCGGTAGATTTCCCGCGCCAGAATGAGTTTCTGGAGGTTCCCCCCGGAAAGGTCGCCGGCCTGTGTCTCAGTCACGTCGCTGACGCCGCGGACATCGAACTCATCGACCAGTGTTTCGGCGTAGTCGCGGAGTTCCCCGTAGTCCAGAAACGGCCGGTCGCCAAACCGGCTGTCCCTGAAGTCTTTCATCGTGGCGTTGTGCATCACCGAGAGGTCCTCGGCACAGCCGTACTGGAGTCGGTCCTCAGGGACGAACGAGACACCGCTATCGACGAACGTCTTCGGTTTCGCGCCGGTAATGTCTTCACCGTTGACCACTAGCTCGCCGGCCGTTACGTCCCGAATGCCGGCCATGACCTCCGCGAGCTCCTTCTGGCCGTTACCGCTGACGCCCGCAATCCCGACGATTTCGCCCTGCCGAACCGTCAGGTCAATACCCGAGAGCGCTTCGATATCTCGATTGTCGGTGGCTTCGACCCCGCGTGCGCGCAAAACTGGGTCGCCCAAGTCGATCGCTTCCCTGTCTATTTCGAACAGGACTTCGCGACCGACCATCATCTCCGCGAGGTCCGCCCGGGAGACTGACGACACCTCGGCGGTGCCAACGTTTTCTCCCTCCCGGAGCACCGTCACCCGGTCGACGATGGCGTCGACCTCAGTGAGCTTGTGCGTAATGAAGATTATCGAGAGTCCTTCGTCAGTCAGCCGTTCGAGCGAGTCGAAGAGCCGCTCAGCCTCGGTCGGCGTGAGGACTGCCGTGGGTTCGTCGAGAATCAGGAGGTCGACATCCCGGTACAGCGCCTTGAGTATCTCGACGCGCTGTTGCTGGCCGACATCGAGTTCCCAGATCTTTGCGCTCACGTCGATGTCGAACCCGTACTGGTCCGCTAGATCCTGAATCCGTTGTTCGGGCACGTCGAGGCCTAACGAGAACTGTCCGGCGAGCGATTGGACGAGACTGTTGTTCCGGACTGCCGCCGGGAGCCAGCTGTCCTCCGCATCGCCGCGGAACGCTGTGGCCGGCTCACGTTCACCGAGCACGACGTTCTCGGCGACTGTGAGGCGTGGAATCAGCATGAAGTGCTGGTGGACCATCCCGATGCCGGCGTCGATGGCGTCCTGTGGGGACCCCAGATCGAGTCGCTCGCCGTCGAGATAGATATCGCCGGCGTCCTGCGAGTAAAGCCCGTACAGAATCTTCATCAGCGTACTCTTTCCCGCGCCGTTTTCGCCGAGGAGGCCGTGGATTTCCCCGCGCTCGACGGAGAGGTTGACGTGGTCGTTGGCGACGACCCCAGGGAACTCCTTCAGAATCCCCTCCATCCTGAGCGTGGTGTGTTCGGACATGCTCTGTGGTCTTGGCCGGGTATCAACAATGTAGTGGCATAATTGTTTCCAAAGGTAGCCATATTCGCCGTCCAGCACGGGAAATGCCGGACATTTGCCAAGTATCAGTTGTTGTGTGCTGGTGTCCATTGTTAACGGTCACTCAGTCTGTCGCGATACCCAGTACGATGAACATATGCTTCACATTATATTCAATTACCAATTGATAGGGGTACTTTTGTGGCACATATTTGGAAAATAGGAGGGAGAAAGCTGCGTGAACGGAACAATTTAAGTGATTGTTTCCGAAATGGCTATTCGGTTAGTTAATGGTTGACAAGAAACATACCAGATCGAGACGGGAGTTACTGACAGCACTTGGCGCGGCAGGAATAACCGGGTTAGCCGGTTGTAGCGGTGGTGGTGACGGGGGCGATGGCGAGGCAACCACCGACACCGGCGACGGCGGGGCTGGTGACGGTACTGCGACCAGCAGTGACGGCATGGATTCGATTACCGCCGCATGGGTGTACAACTCGGAGGTCGGTGACCTCGGCTGGTCGTGGGCTCACAACGAAGGGCGGAAGGCAGTCGCAGAAGAGTACGACTGGCTAGAGACCGAGTACACCGAGGCTGTCGCCCCAGCCGATTCCGAGCGGGTGTTCGAACAGTACGCACAGGGTGATGCCGATATCATCTTCGGCTGTACGTTCGAGTATCAGGACCCGATGGCGTCCGTGGCGGAGCAGTACTCCGACACGTACTTCGAGCACAACACGGGCTACCTGACGATGGAGAACATGGGGCGGTACATGGGCCGGATCTACCAGCCCCGGTATCTCGCCGGGCAGGCGGCCGGGACCGTGACGGAGACAGACACGCTGGGATACGTGGCGGCGTTCCCGATTCCGGAGGTCATCCGCGGTATCAACGCCTACGCGCTCGGAGCCGCGTCTGTCAACGACAGCGCGACGCTGAAGGTCAGATGGACGAACTCCTGGTTCGACCCCCCGACCGAGAGCGAGGCGGCAAACGCCTTGCTGGACGAGGATGTCGACGTGATGGCCCAGCACCAGGACTCCCCCGCTGCACTCCGTGCAGCCTCCGATGCGGGTATCTGGGCGACCGGCTACGACGCCCCGATGGGCGACATCGCCGGTGAGAACTATCTCACGTCCCCGATCTGGCACTGGGAGGAGTTCTACGGTCCAACCATCGAATCTGTCAGGGACGGCAGCTGGGAATCCGATGCATACTGGGAAGGCATCGAGTCGGGTATCTGTAGTCTAGACGACTGGGGGCCAGAGGTGCCACAGGAAGCGAAAGACACCGTTTCGGAGTCGCGGTCGGCGATACTTGACGGAGAACTGGATGTCTGGGCCGGTTCGGCGTTCGAGGGCGAGAATGACGAGTTCCTCTTCCAGGAGATGAGTAGCTACGTCGACGCCGTCGAGGGCGAGGTCCCCAACTGACCCCGCCACCGGTCTCCGACGACAGTAATCGCCTGGGTGTTGCTGTGGCTCTCGGTCGAATATAACAACGTTCGTAACATTATTCAAGCGTGAATGGGATTTTCGGTCAATTTTTTCCGGATATGTTCGTTCGCTGTACGGTCAAGAATGGTATCGCTTAAGTAGGAGTTTCCGCTACCTCTACCCAGTTCAGTAATGGTGAATACCAACCGAACGATATCGCGGCGGGAGATGCTGGGTGCCCTCGGGGCGACAGGAGTAACCGCACTAGCCGGCTGTAGTGGTGGAAGCGACGACACAGACACGGCTGACGGCACGACGACCAGCGGCGATGGGGGCTCCGGGTCGGACTCCGTCACGGCTGCCTGGGTGTACATCTCAGAGGTGGGCGACCTCGGATGGTCCTGGGCTCACGACGAGGGGCGAAAGACGGTCGACGAGGAGTACGACTGGCTGGAAACCGAGTACACGGAAGCTGTCGCGCCAGAGGACTCGGAACGCGTTTTCGAGCAGTACGCGCAGGGTGATGCTGACATCGTCTTCGGGACGACGTTTGGCTACCAGGACCCGATGTTCAACATTGCGGAACAGTACCCCGACACGTACTTCGAACACGCGACCGGCTATCGCACCCGGGAGAACATGGGACGGTACATGGGCCGGATCTACCAGCCCCGGTATCTCGCCGGGCAGGCGGCCGGGATGGTAACCGAGAACAACACCATCGGCTACGTCGCCGCGTTCCCGATCCCCGAAGTCATTCGCTCCATCAACGCGATGGCGCTCGGCGCGCGGTCGGTGAACCCGGACGCGACATTCAAAATCCGGTGGGTCAACGCGTGGTTCGACCCCCAGACCTCAAAGCAGGCGGCCAACTCGCTTATCGATGAAGGGTGTGACGTCATCTCTCAAGAGCAGGACTCCCCCGCTCCGGTCAGGGCCGCAAACGAGGCGGATGTGTGGGCCTCCGGCTACAACGCGCCGATGGGCGAGTTCGGCGGCGACAACTACCTCATCTCACCAGTGTGGAACTGGGAAGAGGTGTACGGCCCGGCCGTCTCCGCAGTCCGGGACGGAACCTGGGAAGCCGATGCCTTCTGGGGCGGCATGGAGACGAACCTGCCCACGCTCGACGAGTGGGGACCGGAGGTCCCCCAAGAGGTCAAAGACACCGTCGCCGAGACGGAAGAACAAATCGTCAACGGCGAACTCGATGTCTGGGCCGGTTCGCCGTTCGAGGGCGAGAGCGACGAGTTCCTGTTCCAGGAGATGAACAGTTTCGTCGACGCTGTCGAAGGCGAAGTACCGGAGTAAGGAAGCCCCGGTTCGACGATTCCGGTTCCCTCAACACCGTCCCGCCGGTAGCAAGCGGTCGGATTGGCAAGTCGCTATACGGTCGGTCAGAGCCGTCAGCCCGATCAATCAGTCATCAGCAGCGCGGTCAAGTTCGGGGCGAGTCGCACCACCCCATTCCTCGTAGGAGCGGAGCACGTCGCCGTTTCGCTCGCCGGTCAGTTCGCCGTCCCGAACGGCAATCTCGCCGCCGACGAGGACGTACTCCATCCCGTCGGAGAACTGGAACGGGTTCTCGTAGGTCGCGTTCGCCGACACCGAGTCGAGATCAAAAGCCACGAGGTCCGCGATGTACCCCTCACGGACGTAGCCGCGGTCCCTGAGGCCGAGGATATCAGCCGGGTTGCCTGCGGCTTTGTACGCCAGCAGTTCCGGCGAGAGCACGTTCCGTTCACGGACGTACCGTTCGAGGATGCGGCTGAACGCCCCGATAGCCCGCGGGTGGGGCTTTCCGCCGAAGATGCCGTCCGTGCAGAACGTGCCGCGGTCGTCCGCGAGGAACCGCTCGATGTCCGCTTCGGCCATCACGAAGTCGGCCATCGTCACGTCCAACTCCTCCGCGACGAGTAGTTCACACATCGCGTCGACCGGCTCGCGGTCCATCTCGGCGGCGATGTCCGCGATGGTATCACCCTGATAGCGGCCGCTCCCGGTCCGTGTGATGAGGATATTGTCCCACGACCCGGCGGCGTACGCGAGATTCTCCCAGTCACCCGGCTGGGAAATATCAGCGGCGATGCGGTCGCGAACAGCCGCGGAGTTGAGGCGGTGCCAGATGGCCTCTGAATCGCCCTGCCGTGCCCACGGCGGCAACAGCGCGGTAAGCATCGTCGACCCGGCGGTGTACGGATACTGGTCGAAGGTGACCCGCTGACCACGGTCGACGGCGTCGTCGAACAGGTCAAGCACAGCCTCGGAGTCCCCCCAGTTCTGCTGGCCGCCGACCTTGAGATGTGAGACGTGGGCGTGACAGCCGCCGCGGCGACAGATATCGAGATACCGGTCGATAGATTCGACCACACGGTCCGTCTCGTTCCAGACGTGAGAGATCATAAACGAGTCACGCTTGGCGAGGGTATCCGCAAGCGCCACCAGTTCGTCGTCGCGGGCGTACGAACTCGGGGGGTATATCATCCCTTTGGACATGCCGAACGCGCCTTCTTCAAGCGCTACTTCGAGTTCCTGTCGAATCGCATCGAGCTCACCGGGGGCTGTGTCGTGGTCTGACTTCGGTCTGTCCAGCCGTTGACCGGTGACTGGTCCGGCGGCGACGACGTGTTCACCGCTGAGTGGGCGGTCCTCGAATCCGGCCAGCATCGACCTGATGTTGCCATGTGGGGCGTAGTACGCACAGTTGACAGCAGGCTCGACGGATTCGAGCGCTTCGAGGTAGCCAGAGACGGTGTGCCAGGGCCACGTTTCGCCGAGCGTGCCGTCGAGTGATTTGACCCGTTCCGCCCACTCGTCGGTGAGGTTCGGCGGCACCGGAGCGACGCTGACCCCGTCCTGTCCGAGGACTTCCGTCGTGATACCCTGCGTCAGTTTCTCCCTGGCACCGGGATTCTCGAAAAGCCGCAGCTCCGAATGTGCGTGCATATCGATGAACCCCGGTGCGAGATACGACCCGTCGAGGTCGACAACGCGGTCGGCCGCAAGCGGGGCTTCGCTGATAGCGTCGATTCGACCGTCGGCGACACGCACGCTCGCAGTGAACGGAGGGCGACCGCTCCCGTCCAGCACCCGCGCGTCTCTGAACGCGATGGACGCGGCACTCAGCTCGGTCATGTCTGCTGACTCGCGGAACGGTCGTTTGGCTCTTTCGGTGGTCTCAACCGTGTGTGACAGGGGGCGAGCGCGTGCCACACCGTGTCTGTCGATCTGTGTGGGGCCACCCCGACACAATCTTCAAGACGACACCGCAGAACAGCTACCCAATGCCATCCGTCAGTCTCGATAGCGAGCGGTTCAGACGGCGCTTCGATACGTTCAACAAGATCGGCGCGACAGAACGGGGCGGCGTGAACAGGCCGAGCCTGTCCGACGAGAACAAGGCGGCCCGCGACACACTGGTCGAGTGGTTCCGGGAGGCCGGGCTGGAGGTCCGTATCGATACGATGGGCAACATCTTCGGTCGGCGAGACGGAACTGACAGCGACGCCGCGCCGGTTCTGTTCGGGTCACACATCGACAGCCAGTACAACGGCGGGCGGTACGACGGCGTTATCGGCGTCCTCGGTGGATTGGAAGTCATCGAGGCGTTCAACGACGCCGGCGTGACGACCGAACGTCCACTGGAGGTCGTTGCCTGGAGCAACGAGGAGGGCGTCCGTTTTCAGCCGGATATGCTCGGCAGCGGTGTCTACTGTGATATCTTCGACCTCGACTACGCGTACGAGCGCGAGGACAAGGAGAGCAGGCGGTTCGGCGATGAACTCGAACGCATCGGCTACAAGGGCGAAACACCCTGTGAAGCGGATGACATCCACTGCTACTTCGAGATGCACGTCGAGCAGGGGCCGTTTCTCGAGCAGCAGGACATCCCAGTCGCCGCTGTCGAAGGCGTGTTCGGCTTTTCCTGGCTGAACGTCACTTTCGAGGGCCAAGCGAACCACGCCGGGCCGACACCGATGGATATGCGCCACGACGCGTTCGTGGCGACGGCGGACGTAACCCGCGCAGTCCGGCGGATCACAGCGACTGAAGGAACGGACCTCGTCGGGACAGTTGGCAGTGTCGACGTGTGGCCAAACGCTATCAACGTCATCCCCGAGACGGTGGAATTCACGCTCGATTTCCGCTCGTACGACGATGCCGTGGTCGACGCGGCCGTCGAACAGATCAGGGAAGAGGTTGCCCACGCGGCCGAGCGCGAAGGCCTTGAATACGAGATAGAGGAAATAATGCGGGTCGACGCGGACCCGTTCGATCAGGGCTGCATTGACACAGTCGTCGAGGCCGCCGAGACGGTCGGCTGTGAGTACACGCGACTGGTCAGCGGCGCGGGCCACGATGCGAACTACCTCAACAAGATAGCTCCGACGAGCATGATTTTCGTTCCAAGCGTCGACGGAATCAGCCATCGCGAGAGCGAATTCACCGAATGGGATGACATCGTCACCGGGACTGAGGTACTGCTGAACGCTGTGCAGACGAAGGCCGCCGAGTGAGCCGTTCCGTTCCAAGCGTGTGAATATCACACATCTGGCACACGTCACACAGCGACTGTCTTGTCTGTCGCAGCTGTGTCAGCCTGTTGTCTGCTGGTGACCCGCGGCTTCGTCTGGCAACACTGCGATCAAACACCTGTGAACCATACATATATGAGATGGTGTTGCACACCTGTTCACTAACAGGCGTGTATCCGTAATGCATGCCGAAAACTGGAGGGTACTCTGTGGATATTGAACTCACAATCAACGGCGAGCGGACGATAGTCGAAGCCGGGTCAGGGGACGACCTGGCGACGGTTTTGAGACAGCGCGGCTACATCGACGTAAAATGTGGCTGCGACGGCGGGACCTGCGGTGCATCGAAGGTATTCGTCGATGGGGACGTGCGAATGGCCTGCGGGATGGAGGCGACAGACGCCGACGGGAGTGAGATACAGACCGTCGCGGCGCTCGGGACACAGGCCGACCTGCACCCGGTCCAGCAGGCGTTCGTCGACAACTTCGCCGTCCAGTGCGGATTCTGTATTCCGGGCATGGTGATCGAGGCGGTCGCGCTGCTGGATTCGAATCCCGACCCAACCGAGCGGGAGGTTCGGGAGGCCTTAGACGACAACGTCTGTCGCTGCACTGGCTATCAGAAACCGGTCGAAGCCGTGCTGGACGCAGCACAGCGAATGCAGGGGGAGCAGTCTGTCGCCGCAGACGGCGGCCACCCGGTCACTGTGGCACAGCATAGAGACGAGTCGACCAGTTGCTGTGGAGGTGGCTGCGATGAGTAACGACGACGAGACAGCCAAGGCCGACGGCGGAACGGCCTCACAGTCAGAGACTGTCGAAGACGAACGGTTCGAGGAGCACCCACTCGAATGGGACGAACCCGAGAACAATCATAAGGCCCCCGGCGAGCGCGACAGCGTCTCCCACCGGACAGAGAAGTACGACGACCGAAAGCTCGTCACTGGACAGGCGAAGTACACCGCCGACTACGAGGAGCGGTATCCCGACCTCGCGTACGCAGCGGTCGTCCGAAGCGAAATTCCACACGGCCGCGTGACTGGCATCGACACGAGTGCGGCCGAGGCGATGGACGGTGTCGAGGCGGTCTTGACACCCGAATCCGACACAGTGCCGGACGCCAAATACACCAGTGCTGGACAGTCCTACCCCGAGCCGAGCCCATGGGACATGCGCGTGCTGAACGAGCACGTCCGTTACATCGGCGACCCGATTGCCGCTGTCGCGGCAGAAGACCGGGCGACCGCGACTGCCGCCGTCGAGGCTATCGAGGTGTCGTACGAGGAGTACGACTACGTCACCGATCCGGAGGACGCCTTCAACGAAGACGCGCCACAGTTGTTCGAGGACGGCGAGGTCGAAAACGAGATCGTCGGCCACGACTACGACCGCAACCGAATGGCTCACATCGGGGGCGAACTGGGCGACGTGGACGGGGCGCTCGACGACGACACCCACGTCCACGAAACCGAGTGGGAGACGATCCGCCAGTCCCACGCGAACGTCGAGAAACACACCTCGTTGGCGTACACAGACGAAGACGACCGCCACGTCCTCATCACCAGTACGCAGGTGCCAAACCACACCCGGAGACAGCTCGCCCACCTATTCGACATCCCGATCCGTGACATCCGGGTGACGAAGCCGCGGGTCGGCGGCGGGTTCGGCGGGAAACAGGCGATGGTCGTCGAACCGATTCCGCTGGCGCTATCGCTCGCCACCGACCGCCCGGTCCTGTACGAGGCCAGTCGCGAGGAGGAGTTCTACGCGATGCGCTCCCGGCACCCAATGAAAGTCAAAGCGAAGACGGCCGTGACCGACGACGGCGATATCGAAGCTATCGACATCTACGCCCTGTCGAACACCGGCGCGTACGGCAGCCACGGGATGACCGTCGCGGGCAACGTCGGAAGCAAGCCGATGCCGCTGTACTCGAAGGTCCCGAACGCCCGGTTCGAGGCCGATATCGTCCACACGAACACGCCACAGACCGGCGCAATGCGTGGCTACGGCGCACCACAGGGCACGCTTGCCTTGGAAGGCCATCTCGACGAGGTTGCTCGCGACCTCGGTCTCGACCCCATCGAATTCCGGCGGCGACACCACATGGAAGTCGGCGACCTCGACGAGATCGCAGGGATGATGGGCGGAGAGGGAGCGAACCGCCGTATCCGCTCGTGTGGCCTCGACGAGTGTATCGAGCGCGGAAAAGACGCTATCGGCTACGACGACCTCGAACAGCCCGACGCGGACCATCTGCATCGCGGCATCGGGATGGCGCTGTCGGCGCAGGGGACCGGCGTCGCTGGCGACGAGCTCGGGGCCGCTCAGATAATGATGAACGAGGACGGGAGCTTCCACCTGCAGGTCGGCGGCGTCGACATCGGGACGGGCGCTGACACAGCGTTCCTCCAGATTGCCGCAGAAGTACTGGGCTGTGACGAGGACGATATTATCGTCAAATCGTCCGATACAGACGTGACGCCGTTCGACTACGGCGCGTACGCCTCCTCGACGACGTACATCAGTGGGATGGCCGTCAAGAAGGCCGCCGAGGACGCAAAAGAAAGGATTCTCGACTGGGGGGCGAAACTGCTTGAGGAGCCAGTCGATGTTCTGGAAACCGGCGACGGAACGGTGTACAGCGAGAGGAGCGGCAATTCGGTCACACTCGAAGACATTGGCTACGAGGCCGCCTACGGCGACGACGAGCGGGAACACATCCTGGGGAAGGGGACCCATTGCACCGAGGAGAGTCCCCCGCCCTTCGCTGCCCAGTTCGCCGACGTGACGGTCGACGAGACCACGGGCGAGTTTGAGGTCCACAAACTGGTCGTCGCGGTCGATTGTGGCGTCGCCATCAACCCCGGGATGGCCGAGGGCCAAATCGAAGGCGCAAACCACATGAGCTACGAGATGGCCGTCAGCGAGGGTATCACGCTCGATGACGAGGGACGGGCGGAGATAGCTGACTTCGACGAGTACGGACTGCCGTCGGCGACCGAGACGCCGCCGATCGAATCGATTCTGGTCGAGACCCACGAGCCGACCGGTCCGTTTGGCGCGAAATCGGTTGCGGAGGTCCCGACAAACACAGTCCCGCCGGCGCTGTCCAACGCCGTCCGGGACGCCGTCGGCGTCCGTATCCGGGAAATGCCCATTTCCGCCGAGAAAATCAAGGCAAAACTGGACGAGCGCAAAGCCTAGCTCCGATCGCGGTGACAGTCACGCCAACAGAACCGGTGTGTCGGCGTGGCATATCGCAAATCCGCGATAGCTATTTACCGCTCTGTTCGTCACGTTGCTGACATAGCCAGCGAGCTGATGAGTCATATGGAAATCGAACTAGAAATTAACGGTGTGGAACGGACTGTCGAAGCATCGAAGTCCGATTCGCTTCTCGATGTCCTTCGGCGGAACGGGTACACCGGATCGAAACGGGGGTGTGACACCGGCGCGTGCGGCTTCTGTACGGTCCACGTCGACGGCGAACCGGTGAAATCCTGCGTCGAGCCGGTGACGAAAGTGCGGGGCACATCCGTCGAGACAATCGAAGGCCTGGGCGAACAGGACGACCTGCATCCGGTGCAACAGGCATTCGTCGACAATACTGCGCTACAGTGTGGCTTCTGTATCCCGGGGATGATCATGCGCTCGACGGCGCTGCTGGAGACGAACCCGAACCCGACCGAACAGGAGATCCGGGAAGCCCTGTCGGACAACCTCTGTCGGTGTACTGGCTACAAGAAAATCGTCGAAGCGGTGCTAGACGCCGCCGAGCGGATGGACAGCGACACAGCCGTCGCCGCCGATGGTGGGCAGGCAATGGATGGCGACGGCGGGGCCGCCACGGTGACCGAGTGTGCACTCGGCGACTGCGATTGCATGGAGGGCGATCAGTGAGCGATTCAGACCGGGTACGGGAGACGAGCAAGCAACCCGAAGGGACAGAGAGGACGGAATCGGACCCAGCCGAAGCCGACAGGGAGTCAGAGACGGGGGCGGCACGCGAACCCGACCGGAAGCCCGAATCGGAGCGCGACGCCATTACCGTGGACGAGGAGAAAGACGACGCACGGAAAATCGTCACCGGGCAAGCCCGCTACACGGCGGACTACCGCGACCGGTTCCCCGACCTCGCCCACGGCAAGGTCGTTCGCAGCGACATCGCCCACGGCTACGTCGAGTCGGTCGACACGAGCGCCGCCGAGGCGATGGACGGGGTCGACGCCGTCATCACGCCGTTCGACGACGTGGTCCCGGACAAGCTGTACTCCAGTTCGGGCCAGTCATACCCCGAGCCGAGCCCGTGGGACCTGAAAGTGTTGCGCGAGCACGTCCGTTTCGTCGGCGACCCGGTCGCTGCTGTCGCAGCCGATGACCCGGAGACAGCAGACCGAGCCGCCCGGAAAGTCGAAGTCGAATACCGGGAACTGGATTCCGTGTTCGACCCCGAGGAGGCATTGGATGAAGACGCCCCGCAACTGTTCGAGGCCGACGACGTGGAGAACAAGCAGTCAGGCGCGGACTACAGCCAAAACCTCGAATCACACTTCGAGGGCGAACTCGGTGACGTGGAGGCGGCGTTCGAACGGGCGAGTGGCGACGAGGAGCGACACGTCATCCAGACGGAGTGGGAGACGCCGTATCAGTCTCACTGCGTTCCCGAGCCGCATACGACCATTGCCTACACCGACGAGGACAATCGGCACGTGTTCATTACGGCAACGCAGGTTCCCTTTCACACCCGTCGCCAGATAGCGCACCTCTTCAACGTGCCCATCCGTGACGTGCGGGTGAAGAAACCGCGTATCGGCGCTGGATTCGGGTCAAAACAGGAGATGGCAATCGAGCCGATAACGTTCGCATTGCATCTGGCGGCCGACCGGCCAGTCAAACTGGAAATGAGTCGTCAGGAGGAGTTCACCGCGCTTCGCTTTCGGCATCCGATGCAGATGCAGATGCAGACCGCAGTGACTGACGACGGCGACATCGAGGCGATGGACCTCTACACGCTGTCGAACTCGGGAGCCTACGGCACCCACGGCATGACCGTCGCGAACAACGTCGGAACGAAGCCGCTGCCACTCTATCCCCGGGTCTCGAACGTCCGCTTTTCAGGGGATGTAGTACACACGAACCTCCCCATGGGGGCAGCCATGCGGGGCTACGGCGCGCCGCAGGGGCATTTCGCCGTCGAAGGGCACATGGACGAGGTAGCCCGTCGCCTCGACTTCGACCCCATCGAGTTCCGCCTGCAGAACGCGGTCCGGGAGGGCGACCTCGACCGGAGCGTCGCAATTCTGAAAGACGGTGACCGCTTCACCCGGACGATTCGCTCGTGTGGCCTCCGCGAGTGTGTCGAACGCGGGAAGGCGGCTATCGACTACGACGACCTCGAACAACCGGACGAAGATCATCTGCACCGCGGCGTCGGAATGGCACTCATCGCCCAAGGGAGCGGTGTCGCGGGGAAGGAACTCGGCGCAGCGCAGGTACAGATGAACGAGGACGGGAGCTTCCACCTGCAGGTCGGCGGCGTCGACACCGGGACCGGCGCGGACACGATGTTCTCCCAGATTGCCGCCGAGGTGCTGGGTTGCACCCCCGAGGATGTCGTCGTCATCGCCGCCGATACCGACCTGACGCCGTTCGACTATGGCGCGTACGCCTCTTCAACGACATACATCAGCGGCCGCGCGGTAAAGAACGCCGCCGAGGACGCCAAAGAGCGGTTGCTGGAGTGGGGGTCGAAGCTGCTCGAGGAGCCGCCGGACGTGCTCGACACCGGCGACGGCGGCGTATACAGCGAGCGGACCGGGAAGCGCGTGTCGCTGGAAGAAATCGGCTATGAAGCGACATACGGCGATGACGAGCGCGAACACATCCTCGGGGACGGGAACCATTCGACTGACGAGAGCCCGCCGCCCTACGGTGCGCAGTTCGTCGATGTGACTGTCGATACGGAAACTGGCGAGTACGAACTCAACAAGCTAGTGTTTGCGGCCGACTGTGGCGTCGCAATAAATCCCGCGCTGGTCGAAGGCCAGATAGAGGGCGGCGAGCACATGAGCCTCGAATACGCCACGAGCGGCGACCTGACCTTCGATGAGGACGGGAATCCAGACGTGCTCGGCTTCCGCCAGTACGGGATGCCGCGAACGACGGACCACCCTGAGATGGAGACGATTCTGGTCGAAACACACGAACCGACCGGTCCATTCGGCGCAAAGTCTATCGCGGAACTCCCGACGAACGGCGTGCCGCCGGCGCTCTCAAACGCCATCCGCGACGCCGTCGGCGTTCGGCTGACCGAGTTGCCGTTCACTGCGGAGGACCTAATGGCGGCACTGGACGACCAGTCCGGTGCCGGAAAATAAGTTACCGAACGGTCGGTATTTTGCTGAAAAGTGCCACACCCAGAGACCGTGCTCGTGTGTCAGGCAAACTATTAAGACCGGTTCACCGAAATTCCGACAGTATGGCGTACATCGGCTTTCTGCTGACAGGGGGTCCCTTCGACAGCGAGCGGTGGCGCACCGCCTACGAGCTGGGGCGAGCGGCGCTGGATCAGGGCCACGAGGTGAGCTACTTCCACTACCTCGACGGCGCGCTCGTCCCCGTCGCGGACCAGACCCTACCCGGCTGTTCGGACAGCGGACTGTACGACGAAATGCCGACCGAGAAGTTTCAGGAGCTTATCGCGGACGGGGCGGAAGTCATCTGCTGTGGGCTCTGTGTCGACGCACGCGGAATCGACGCACCCGCCGACTACCCCGAGGGCGTTGAACTCGGGCTGCTTCCGGACTTTGCAGACATCATCGGCGAGGCCGACCGGGTGGTTTCGCTATGAAACGAGAGGTCGTGGTATTGCTCACCCGTGCACCGTACGGCCGAGTCCACGTCCCGGAGGGGCTGCGCGCCGCCCGTGGCGTCGCGGCTGGCTTCGATATGCACGACGTGACTGTGATATTCACGCAGGACGGCGTGTACGGCGCTCGAGATGCTGTCGACCGCGAGGCGCTCAACATGAGCGGGCACGTCGTCGACCTAGCGGAACAGGACGGACAGATGGTCGCGGACGGCGCGGCAATGGCCGAGCGCGGTGTCGACGAGAGCGAAATCGCCGACGACGTGGCCGTCTGGTCGGACGACCGCGTCACCGCCCGAATCCGTGACGCCGACCGGACACTGGACTTCTGACAATGCTATATCTCATCGACAAGCCGATGGCAGAAATCGGACTGCGTACTGCCGCCGGGGACCCCGAGGCGCACGTCGTCCTGATTCAGGACGGCGTCTACCTCACACCGGATATCGACGCACCAGTTTCAGCGGTCGCAAGAGACGTGGCCGTGCGTGGTGTCTCGCTGCCGCCGGACATCGACCGGATATCCTACGACGCCGTAGTCGAACGCCTGGTCGAACAGGAGGTCAAGAGCTTCGTATGAGCCTGTTCGAACAGCTTGATGAACTGGCAGCGCAAGGAAAGCCAGCGGCGCTCCTGACTATCGTCCGCAAGGACGGCAGCGCACCGCGGAACGTGGGGGACAAGATGATCGTCACCGCTGACGAAGAGTACGGAACCATCGGTGGCGGCACGGTCGAGCATCTTGCCGTACAGGACGCCCGGTCAGTGCTTTCGGGAGCCGACGACCCTGGTGTCCGGACGTACGAACTCGAACGCGGCGGCAACACGGGCATGGTCTGTGGCGGCGAGATGGACGTGTTCATCGACCATGTTCGCGGACAGGCACAGCTCTACATCGCCGGCGGCGGCCACATCAGCGTCGAACTGGCCCCACTGGCGGAGCGACTGGGCTACGCCGTCACCGTGGTCGACGACCGCGAGGCGTACGCCGACCCGACGCAGTTCCCCGACGAGACGGACGTGATTCACGGCGAATACGGAGAGGCGCTCGGTGACCTGCCGATGGGGACAGAGACAGCCGTGGCCGTCGCGACGCGGAGCGGGACGTTCGATCAGGCTGCCGTCGCCGCAGCGCTGGACGGCGAGGCTGGCTACGTTGGCCTCGTCGCAAGCGAGACAAAGGCCGACCACGTGCTCGATTCGCTCGCCGAGTCCGGGTACGCCCGTCGGGACCTCAGCCGGGTCCAGACACCGGTGGGACTCGACCTCGGCGGGAGCGGGCCGGCCGCCGTCGCGCTCTCGATTCTCGCCGAGGTCACCATGGACCGCCACGACGCCACCGGTGCGCGGGCGACGCGCCTGAATCTCGACGACCTCGTCGTCGTCCGCGGTGGCGGCGACCTCGGCAGCGGCGTCGTCTATCGGCTTCAGCAGGCCGGCTTTCCGGTCATCGTCACCGAAGTCGACCAACCGACAGTCGTCCGGCGGGCGGTCGCCTTCGGCGCGGCGCTGTACGAAGACGAGGTGGAAGTCGAAGGAGTCACTGGCCGTGCAGCAGCGGACATCGACGAGGCACTCGAACTGCTCGCCGACGATGTCGTGCCGGTACTCGTCGACCCCGAGGCGACTGTCGCTGACGACCTCAACGCGGCGGTCCTCGTCGACGCGATTATGGCGAAAGGGGCGTTCGACACCGGTACGTGCCGGGAAGTCGCCGACGTGGTGGTCGGGATGGGGCCCGGTTTCGAGGCCGGCGAGGACGTGGACGCGGTCGTCGAGACCGACCGCGGGCACGAACTTGGCCGCGTGTTCTACGAGGGGACAGCGAGTGAGTACGATGGCGAGCCCGGCGAACGGCGCGGCTACACCCACGAACGGGTGCTTCGCGCCCCGACAGACGGTGAGTGGACCCCCACGGTCGCCATCGGCGATAGTGTCACAGCCGGCGACGTGGTCGGCACCGTCGGCGACCGGCCGGTCGAAACCGAGATAGATGGACTGGTTCGCGGCCTAGTTCACGGCGGCCTCGGTGTCAGCGAGGGCACCAAACTCGGCGATGTCGACCCTCGTGGCGAGTCTGTCGACCCAACGAAAATCTCCGACAAAGCACTGTGTCTCGGCGGTGGCGTGCTAGAGGCAGTGCTCCGGTTGCGGTAGAAGGCTCTTAATCGACGTTAGCGGCTGACTTCTTCGATAGTCGGGTCCGAAAGTGAGACACCGCGTCCGGCCGTAACACGTCCGACAGCACGGTAGAACACGCCGGCGTCGTCGAACGCCGTTTCGACGGCGTCAGTCGCAGTCGGCGGGACGGAGACGAACAGTCCTCCGCTGGTCTCCGCGCTCTCGCCCGCAGTCAGCCCGTATCCGAAAAGCGTCGAGAGGGCAGGCGTTCCCGTGATGACCGGGAGATGTGTCAGTTCGATACCGACGTTCGAGCGGGCGGCCACCACGCGGCTCTGCCCGACGAGGCCGAAGCCGGTAATGTCGGTGGCGGCTGTTGCGTATTCGCGGCACGCGACTGTTGCGTCCCGGTTCGGTGTGGTCATCCACGCAATAGCCTCCGAAGCAATGGTGTCGAGCGGCCGGTCAGTGGCGTCGGTGACCGTCTCGACGAACTGCTCGTCAGTCACGCGGGTCGCCCCCATAGCTGGCTGTGTCCCGAGCGGTTTGGTCAGGTAGAGCCGGTCGCCGGGACTGGCTCCCTGCGAGGTGAGGAGGGCGTCGGGACGCCCCGTTGCCGAGATGGCCCCGCCGGCGAAGGGCCACGGACTCATAATGGTGTGACCGCCGGCGATGACGCCATCCATCGCGTCCAGTGCGTCAGCCATGCCGGCGAGAATTGGCGCTGCGCTCTCGGTTAGTGCTCGTGGGAGTCCGAGGACGACCAAGCAGTCGACATTCTCGACCGCACCCGTAGCGAAGGCATCGCTAGCGGCGTTGCAGGCAGCGATACGGCCGAAGTCGTACGGGTCGTCGACGATAGGTGTGAAGAAATCCACCGTCGAGACCAGCGCGAGGTCGTCGGTAAGTTTCCGCGCAGCGGCGTCCTCGCCAATGCCGAACAGCAACGCGTCGCTCTCACCGGTGAGGCCGGCATCGGCGAGCAGCGAATCGAGGTCGCTCTGGCCAACTTTGCAGGAACAGCCGTGGAGTTCCGTGTACTCCGTCAGGCGCGTCGTCTCGTCGTCATCGTCAGTCGCCGCGTCGGGTCCCACACTCAGGCCTCCGATAGCGACGCCATCTCGGTCACCCGAAGTTCCAGTTCGAACTCGTCGGACTCGCCAGCGGTCTCCGCGGTCGTCACGTCGATGCCGTGGGTCGTACACATCCGCCGGAGGTTCTCTTCGGCCGGCGGGTAATCACCTCGAACGACGAGCGTCTCGCCGGTATCGAGGTCCGAAAGCGCCTGCCGGACAATGAGCGCCGGCCGGGGGCAGATTTCACCACGAACGTCTACGCGGGCCATACCGGTACGTGTGCCATTAAATCATAAAAACGCTATCGCCGCCACACGTGGTTGCGCCGGTAAGCTATTTGTGTGTCTTGCGCGGAGCGAGCGTAT
Source organism: Haloarcula sp. JP-Z28 (assembly GCF_011440255.1). Classification (NCBI taxonomy): domain Archaea; kingdom Methanobacteriati; phylum Methanobacteriota; class Halobacteria; order Halobacteriales; family Haloarculaceae; genus Haloarcula; species Haloarcula sp. JP-Z28. The sequence continues at coordinate 69,895 of NZ_JAAOHT010000007.1, forward strand.
GGATCTGGCTGCTGCGCTGGGCCTGGGTTCCAGCGCCGCTGTCGCCTTTGTCGGGGCCGGCGGAAAGAAATCCGCGATGGGACAACTGACGACCGAGGGAACTGACGAGGGATACGACGTGGGCTACACGACGACGACAGCGATGCCGCCCCCGCCCGACCTGCCTCTGACGCTCACCGACCCGGACGGGTGGCGCACCGACCTCGAGACGCGCGACCCGCCGATTGCTGTCGCTCGCGAGGAGGTAGCCGATCCGGCGCGAGTCAACCGGAAGGTTCGCGGATTCGAGGCGAGTGTGATGGAGCAGCTATCCGATGCCGGACTCTTCGACTGGGTTCTCGTCAAGGCTGACGGGGCACGCAAGCGGGAGTTCAAAGCGCCTAGCGACGGAGAGCCAGTCGTCCCGAGTACAGCGACCCACGTCGTCCCGGTCGCCTCGGTCGCCGCCGTCGGTGAAGCGCTGACGACGGACGTGGTCCATCGACCGGAGCGGGTCGCGGATATCACCGGCCTTCGTGTGGGCGACACGATTACTGCGACGACTGTTGGGACAGTGCTCACACATCCCGACGGTGGCCTCCGAAATGCGCCAGCCAGAGCGTCTGTGATACCGCTGGTCAACAAAGCGGATACCGAACCACAGCGGCGTATCGCTACTGACGTGCTCACCCACGCGCTTTCACAGACAGAGCGGTGTTCTCGGGGCGTCATCACATCGTTCGCGTCGGATATCTGTGAAGTGGTCTCAAGATCGGATGTGCAAGAGGAGAAGCAGCGATGACTGACTGCGAGGGCACAGCCGGTAGTGTTGCGAGACGAGGGGTATTATGAGCGGTCAACATCGGACCAGAGTCGGCGGTGTCATCCTCGCTGCTGGGCGGAGTTCTCGATACGAGTCGGGTAACAAACTGCTGGCGACTATCGATGGGAAAGCAGTCGTCCGACAGGTGACCGAAACCGCCTGCAAGTCATCGCTGTCGGACGCTGTCGCCGTCCTCGGCCACGAAAAAGTGGCCGTCGCTGCTGCGCTGGATGGCCTCTCACTCTCGGTTCAGCATAACGACGAGTACGCGACCGGCCAGAGTGCGTCGGTTCGACATGGAGTCGAGTTTGCCCGTTCGGCCGGCTGGGACGCCGCCCTGTTCTTGCTGGGCGATATGCCGTTTGTACGCGTCGAAACCATCGAGGAGCTTCTCGAAGCGTACCGTACAGGAACGGCAACCGTTGTTGTTCCCGAGCACGAGGGGAGACGGGGTAATCCGGTGCTTTTCGACAACTGCCATTTCGATGCGCTCGCCTCTGTCTCCGGCGACCGCGGCGGTCGAGATATCATCGAGACCACCGAGAAGACAGCGTTCATCGAGGTTTCGGACCCCGGCGTCCACTGGGATATCGACACCAATGCTGACCTCACCGAGTTCACCGACCGCCGCGACAGCCTGTAAATTTAAGACACTGATGGTGGAACACTCGGCTGATGAAACGGACTATCAGCACGGCCGATGCACCCGATGCAGTCGGGGCGTACAGTCAGGCAACGACAAACGGTTCGCTCGTGTTCACCGCGGGCCAGATTCCGATGACGCCCGACGGCGACCTGCTGGACGACAAACCGATAGCGACACAGGCGGAACAGGCGCTATCGAACGTCGAAGCGGTGCTGGCATCTGAGGGGCTGGAGATGAGTGACGTATTGAAGGTGACCGTCTATCTTGATGATATCGACGACTTTGAGGACATGAACGACACGTATGCCGGCTTCTTCGACGAAGCGCCGCCGGCCCGGAGCGCAGTTGAGGTCGCAAATCTGCCAAAGGGTGTCGGCGTCGAAATCGAAGCCATCGCAACGAACGACTGAGGCCGACAGACGCGCACTGCTGTCGTGGGCCACACAGCCGGGATGTGGCGCACACAACTTTCAAGCCCGGCGACTCGCATCACAGCGTAATGCGACCCACGAGGCGTGAATTCCTGGGAACAGCGGCAGCGCTCTCACTGTCAGGCTGTCTCGGAGGGACAGCAACGCCGACGCTGACGGTCGGTATCGTGCCCGACGTGGACCCGGATACCGCCATCGAACAGAACACCGAACTCGCGGCGTATCTGGCGACCGAACTTGACGTCGAGACCGAGCTACGCACAGCGGCTGACTATGCCGGGATGGTACAGGCGATGGTCGCGGGCCAGGTCGATATTGCCTATTACGGCGGTGTATCGTACATTCTGGCGCATCATCGAGCAGGCGCAAAGCCAGTCGCCGTCGGGTCACGGAATGGACAGACAGAGTGGCACTCCGTGTTCATCGCCCCGTCAGATAGTGACCTGACAGGAATGGCAGACGTAGTCGAGACTGCAAGCGAGACCGAACTGGTGTTTGGCGACCCGCTCTCGACCAGTGGAACCGTGATGCCGACGTACCACCTTCGGACAGAGTACAGCCTACACACCGACGCGTTCGCACAGGTTACACACGTCGGTGCCCACGACGCAACAGCAGCGACAGTCGGCCGGACGAGCGGTGTCGTCGGAGCGCTGAACGCCCGCATCTACGATAGACTACTCGCAGAGGACGCTGTTGAGGGGGTACAAGAGCTCTGGCGAACCCCCGGTTTCCCTGATTACCCGTGGGCCGTTGCCCCGTCGCTAGAGGCAACGACAGCGGACGCTGTGCAGACGGCGTTCACGACCCTCGATTCGAAAGGGCGAACGGACATTCTCGACCAGCAGGCTGTCGACCAGTACGTCGGGGTGAGCCACGACGCGTTCACCTCGCTGGAAACGGCCGTCGAGATGGCTGGCATCGAACGGGGAGGCGACGGGTGAGGAGCAAGTACACAGCGCGGCCAGAGGGCAAACAGTCAGGCCAGGGGCTCGTTTTCGATAGTGTCACCAAGCGATTCGGCGGGAAAGTTGCGGTACGGGATGTCTCGCTCAAACTGGAAGCCGGTGAACGGGTCGCCGTCATCGGCCCGTCGGGAGCCGGCAAAACCACGCTTCTCAGGCTGGCAGCCGGCGCGTTGCAGCCCGATGTTGGAACAGTGCGGTTCAACGGGAGCAGCAGTACGGGTTCGACCGCGACGCTTGCGTATCAGGGGGAGACGCTCGTGGACCGGCGGACAGCACTGTCGAACGTCCTCACTGGACGCCTCGGAGCCCTGTCCTGGCTCCGTGGCTTCATCGAGCCACTGCTGCCCCAGCATCCAGAGCCAGCCCTCGAACGACTCGATGCTGTCGGGCTAGTTGGCCGTGCTGATGTCCCCGTGAAATCGTTGAGTGCCGGCGAACGCCAGCGGGTCGCCTTCGCACGGGCCCTCATGCAGGATGCCGAGGTCGTGTTGGCCGACGAACCGACAGCGAACCTCGACCCCAGCTCCCGTCGGAACGTTATCGACGTTCTCGACGCCGCCCTCGACGGGGAACTGCTGGTCACCGTCCTTCACGAGGTCGACCTGGCACTGGAGCACTTCGACCGGATTGTCGGCATGGCGGATGGCCGAGTCAGGTTTGATACGCCCGCACGGGCGGTGGCCGACGACCAACTGGATGCCCTCTTTGCGGCGGGAGCATCCACGCCGGGTACCGACGCCGAACGAACGGGAACGGAGAAAGAGAGCGATATCCCGGTTCCGTGGTATGTCTGAAAAATATAGCGGTCCAGATGCCGCCCAGCACGCTGCGACCGGACTCTCGAAACGCCAGCTCACGACACTCCTCGGCGGCTGTGTCATCCTGGCGGCCGCGGCGTGGATCGCCGAAGTGGATCCGATGGCCCTGTTCGCCGCCGGTGCTCGTGAGCAGATGGGCGCGTTCATTGCCGAGGGCTTCCCACCGGAGACTGGCCGTGAATACCTGCTGGGACGAAGCCTTCGGGACGGCCTGCTGTGGGCTATCGTCGAAACCCTGGCTATCAGCGTTGTCGGAACCACACTCGCTGTCGCGCTCGCCGTCCCACTCGGTCTGACCAGTGCCGCCACCGTCACCCATCGTGGCCCGCTATACAGAAACGCTTCAGCCGGCCGTATCGCCGTCGGACGCGGTCTCTATCACGCCAGCCGAACCGTGCTCAGCTTTCTGCGCTCCGTCCCCGGCATCGTCTGGGGGTTCCTGTTCGTTACCGCTATCGGCCTCGGCCCGTTTGCGGGTGTGCTCGCGCTTGCAGTTCACAACGCCGGTGTCCTGGGAAAACTGTACGCCGATTTCCTTGAAGACACGGACCCGATGACGAACGAGGCAGTTGCCGGAAGTGGCGCAACACGCCTGCAGGCGGTCTGTCACGGGATGGTCCCGCAGGTGACGCCCACAATCGCCTCGTACACGCTGTACCGCTGGGAGTGTACCATCCGGTCGGCCGCCATCCTCGGGTTCGTGGGTGCGGGCGGCGTCGGATACTATCTTGTCATCACCATTCAGCGGTTGCAGTACGGAAAACTCTCGACCGCCATCCTTGCCGTGTTTGCGCTGGTCGTCACGAGCGACTGGCTCGGGTCTCAGTTGCGGACACGGCTCGGCTGACATTCGGACGAGAGCCAACAGGCCCGCGTCAGGGCTTCTGTTCCTGTGCGGACTTGCGTGCGTCTTCGAGGTCCATCTCAAGGCCCATCGTCGAGGCCTGAGAGCGGACGGCGTCGGCGTCGATAGTGGTTACCTTACCCTGTTCCATGAGGACGTTCCCGTCGACCATCGTGAAGCGGACATCGTCGCCGTGGGCCGCAAACACCAGATGGGAGAGTACGTCGTGCAGCGGCGTTGCCCGCGTGAGGTCCGTATCGAGGCCGACAATGTCAGCGCGCCATCCCTCCCGGATTGCACCGAGTTCCTCGAAGCCGGCGGCTTTCGCACCGTTTCGCGTCGCCATCTCGAAGATTTCGGCTGCCGGTGTCACCGTCGGGTCTAGCTGGTCAACCTTCTGCAGGAGGCTTGCCTGTCGCATCTCGGTAAAGGCGTCGAGGGTGTTGTTACAGGGCGGTCCGTCGTTGCCGATTGCGACGTTGATACCGCGGTCACGGTAGTCCCAGATCGGTGCGATACCACTTGCGAGTTTCATATTCGAGGACGGGCAGTGCGTGACGTGAGTCCCCGTCTCTGCGAGGACTTCGCGCTCGCTCTCGTCGGTCCAGACACAGTGCGCAAGAACAACGTCCTCCCCGGTGAGTCCCACCTCGTCAAGCCAGTGGATGTTTCGCATCCCAGTGTCTTCTTTCACCGTCTCGATTTCGCTCTGGTTCTCACTGGCGTGGGTGTGGATGCGGACACCGTCGTATTTGTCCACGAGTTCGCGCACCCCACGGAGACAGGCCTCGCTACACGAGACGGCAAAACGGGGTGTGACAGCGTACCGGATCCGGTCGTTATAGGCACCGTGATACTGCTGAATCAGTCGCTCAGATTCGTCCAGTGCGGCCTGTGTGTCCTCTAGCAGGCCGTCGGGCGAGCGCTGGTCCATCAGCACCTTCCCGAGCACGCCGCGGATGCCGATCTCACCCGCCGCTTCAAAGGCGCGGTCCGCGTGAGCGACCGACAGGTGGTCAATGCAGGTCGTGGTCCCGCTTTCGATCATCTCCAGATAGCCCAGTTTCGCCGCGACTTCCATCTCCTCGGCCGTGAGGGAGGCTTCCATCGGCAGAATGTAGTCGAACAGCCAATCGAGTAGTTCCGTATCGTCGGCGATGCCGCGGCCGAGACTCTGTACGGAATGGATGTGGCCACCGACGAGCCCCGGCAACAGCACGTCGTATGACTGGTGTTCGTGGTCAGCGTACTGCGATTCGAGTTCGGCCCGGGAACCCACGGCCTCGATACGGTCCCCGGAAACGACGACCGCTCCGTCCTGCAGGACGGTCTCAGAATCCGCAACGACAGTCCCAGTGAGTAACATACGTCCTGCAAGACGGTCTCTACATAAAGAAGGTCCTCATATCGGGATGGCCGCCGAGTGCAGACAATCCGGCCACAGACGTGTGGCGCTCCGTGTGGCGCGTGTGCTTCGTAGTGACCTCAGCTTTGCGAGCCGTTCCGTGTCCGTTTTTTGCGGGTGATGTATCTGGTGAGTCGGGTTTGTGTACGAAACGAATCCACGCTGGCAAGTCGCTGAACGAGACGAGTGTTTGTCTCGTACTGCTCAGTAAACAGTTCAGGATACTCCGACAGTAGCCTGTCGCCGATATCGATTATCTCCTTGGGGTCGGCCTGCATGGATGTGAGAATCGCGGAGTATAGCTGTTAACTGCTTTGCTCACAGAAAGACCACGGTGTGGCTCATACTGTTGGCCGTCCATATTGTGAGAGATTTGCGACCCCTGGGTGGCGAAAGACGCCACAGACAGACAGCCGAGAGTATCAGTTATCCATCGAGGGCTTTGGTGGCGTGTGTCGCTTGTGGCGCGTACTGGCACACCACTGAATCGTTCGCTCGACGACAGATTCGCCAACACCGACTTTGTCGGCCACTGTCGACGCGGAGCAGCCCCTATCAATCGCGAAGTGGAGGATGCTGTCGAGGTCTCGCTGGTCGATGCCCAGCTCCGCCGCATCAGTTGCACCAGTGTGCTCCATTAAACGTGAAGACTGGTCGAGTAGGTTCGATGGAACCGCGAGCGCATCAGCAAGGGCCTCGATCTCAGTTCGATAGAGGTCGCCAAACAGCGACAGGTCCACGCCGTTCTCGCCGTGTTTCGCAACGGAACCCAGCAGTCGGTCAGTCCGGGAGACCGTCCCAACGACGAGTTCGTTTCTGGTGTTTGCGACGTAGTACTTACACGCCATCCGGAAGCGTTCGCCGGCGTTTTGCATCGCCACGAGGTCGTCGGTCGGCTCACCGGTTTCACCGACGACCCGCTGGAACGCCGTCAGTACCGGCTGCAGGTTGAGCCGATGGCAGTCGATATCCAGCAGCGTCGCGACGGTTTCAGCCGTCCGGGCAGGCCCTTCATCGCTTAGCTGTACCGGCATCACCAGTCCGGTCACGTAGTCGGCCCCGATACCGTCGACAGCTAGCGCCGCCGCAACCGTCGATTCGATGCTGCCATCAAGCGGCACGACCAGCCCATTGGCCTCCGCCTCCGTGATCTTGTTCTCCAGAAACACCGGAAGGATTCCCTGTATCCGTCTGGTCGCTGCCTTCGAGGTCGCCAATCCGTGTTCCTCACGCGGGAGTTTGAGCGTGTGAGGGTGCGTCGCTTTGCTCACAGGTCACTCCCTCGCTTGCAATTCTGGATATGCACGGAGATGCAACTAGTGAAACGCATGCATCCAACCAGCCTAATCATGCTAGAAAAGAGGTCACTGATGTCGTATAACTGTTGTCGACAAACGTCATGAGTGTCTTCAGTAGCCTCGATACACCTTATATATTACCTCAGGTTATTACATATTATAAGCGGCCCAATAACCAAGACAAGATATTTTTCGCACTAATTGCCGACCGTACAGACTATAATATTCAGAATATTGTCCAATCTTTAGATTTAGGACTGCGAAGGAGGGGTACTTCGAGGCGAAAATGTACCCAGCCACTCAGATCAGCATCCAGCAAACCACGGGGCGTTTTGAGAGGAACGCCACATACACCAGCGATAAAATAAAGTACGCGGCACCAAGGTCCCTTACGTCGCCGGTTTGGTCGTTTCCACGGACTGCTCAGTGACGACCAGTTCACGGTTGACAACCCAGTCGACAATCGTGCTACTGTCTATCCGATCCGAGAGGACATCGCCGTCTACAGTGTACCGTCTGACTTTGTACGAATCCATCGCGTTCCGGTTCTCGGTGACAGCTTCGACGGCTTCGATTCGCTCGTCAGTCACGGTATTGCGATACGTGACGCCGGGGACAACGCTGACAGCCGGAACGTCAGTCGGCCAGTCCCAGGTAAACTGCTTGTAGTACTGGTCGGACTGCCACACGAGACTGGCGGCGGAGGTGTCTGCTTCGAGCGTCCCGTCAGCCACCGCCTCCAGTGTCCGGTCCCAGTAGTCTATCACGCAGGATTTGAGGTCCGTCTGAAGCTGTCCCTCAATCATCTTCTGTTCGATAGGATACCGCAGTTCAATAGCGACGATGGCGTGACTGTCGAGATGGGTAAGACATCGCTGACACTCCATCTCAAACACGGAGAGGCCAAGCGGTTGCTCAACCGTGAGATGGACGAGTTCGTTCCCGCAGTTCGGACACCACAGGAATAACACGTCGTCGTGGCTCCCGGTTAGTTCCGCCAGCACAGTCAGATCGTCGAACGCCTTGTCGATGTCGGCGTCCTGTGGCTGTCCGGACTCGCTTGTCGCTGTATTGGAGGCGTCGTCGGTGTACTTTGCGAGTTTGCGGTCTTTTAGCAGTGTTTTGATGACCGAATCGTACGACGAGTGTGACTCCGCGTTCCGTATTTGCCTCAATTTATTTTTCGTCCAATCTTTTACCCGAATGGTCGCCATCTGATTGTTGAACAACCCTACCACTAATAGTATTTTTGTATAATTATCCTAAAATTGAAAATACTCTTAGAGAGTGTATTCCGTTCTTGAACAACAGGGTATGCAGTCAAGCAAGGCATCAGCGTCGGTGGTGCGGACACTCCGACTTAAGCGAGACTAGTCAGCCGAAGCCTGTTTTTCGTTCGCAACAGTCCACCGGGTCGGGTCGATCTCGCGTCCGTCAAACGCAGTGTATTCCGGGTACGCAGTGAACACCAGATACTCCGTTCCTTGCTGTAGGTACTCAATAAGGGTGTGCAGATTGTCATCGTCAAGACCGCCAAGGCCGTCAACGAGCAAGAGCGGGACAGCGTCGCCAACATCAAACGACTGGCGGCCGGCCAGCGCTGCCACAAAGCCAATAAGTTCGAGTTCCCCCTCGCTGAGGGCATCTAAGCTCGCTTCCTGACCGTCGCGAGCGACCACAATATCGAAGTCAGCGGTGAGTCGAGCCGTTTCGAACCCCGTCCCAAATCGGGAAAGGATGTCCTGCATCGCCGTATCGAACGCTTCCCGTGCCTCACGCTTGAGTCGGTCTTTTCGGCCCCGGAGTTCCGCGAGGTCGTCACGAAGGGATTCGAGGTCGGTTTCGAGCGTGTCGACGCGGGCCGCTCTCGTTTCGAGTTGCGCCAGTTCGTCGGCGGTGTCTTCGAGTTCGGCCTCGCGGTACTTGATCTCACTTTCGACATCCGAAAGTTCCGCCACGGCCGCATCAACGTGATCGGAAAGCCGCTCCACGTCCCCTTGGGCCTTTTCGAGCCTGCTTCTGGCTGCATCGAGGCTTTGTTTCCGGTCGGCCAGCGTCGTCTTCAACTCAGCGATGTCTTCTTCTAAATCGGCTTTTCGCTGGCGAGCCTGGCTGATTTCCTCGCGCTGTGTTTCCAGTTCCTCGACAGTATCTCGGTAGGTCTCCTTCTGGGCGCGAAGCGCCGTGAGTTCGCTCCCAAGAGCGTCCAGCCGGTCAGCCAGGTCCGCTCGTGTTGTCTCGCTGCCGCATGTCCAACAGGCAACGGTGTCCTCGTCGATATCACGCTCCACCTCGGTAAGCAGGTCCAGTCGGTCTTCACTGAGTACCATTTCGGTGGCGGAGTAGACGGACTGGAGTACCTCGGCGTCTCGCTCTACTTGTGAGAGGGACTCCCTCGCCTCCGAAAGTTTGTCTGCAACGTCATTGTACTCCGGGATTTCGAGAGCATCAAGATCATCTTGGCGCTCCGAAAGACGCTGTTCCGTCCGCTCGATACTCTGCTCAAGTCGTTCGACGCGGTTTTGCGCCTGATTCTGTTCAGTTCGTGCTTGGCTGAGCTGACGGCGGACCGACTCCGAACTGTCGTCGCTTCCTGCCTCACTGTCGATCGTCTCACGTTTGGCCTGCAAATCTTCAATTTCGTTTTCTAGCCGTGTCACTTTCTCTTGAACACTGGGAATCCGCTTTTTCGCCTCGCGTGCCTGCGTAAGTTCTGTTTCGATCTGTTCGCGCTCTCGCTGTAACGTCTCGATCTGTGCGTCGATATTCTGGAAGTCGAGCGGCCGCAACAGCACGTCCTCAAGATTTTCTCCTGCCCGGACGGCACGGCGGACTTCGTTGCGCTCGTCCAGACACGCGAACAGTTCAGCGCGTGTCACGTCGTACTCGTCGCTGAGGTATGGCTCACCGCGTCGGGCGACGGTACCGTTCTCACGGGTGAGCGCCACGTCATAGACGCCTGTCGGTGTTTCTAGATGTACTGTCCCGCTTTCTGCCCCTTCGGTCAATTCTGTGGAGGTGCCAAGGGCCGTTTTGATTGCTTCGATGAAGCTCGATTTCCCCTGCCAGTTCGAACCACGGACGACGTTTACTCCCGGCGCTATCGTTGCCGACCCATCAAGTATACCTGCGATTCGTTCGATGTCGATGTTCCAAGTCATGAGTTGTGTGCTGACAGATTCGCGCTCCGGTGTTGCTTACAGACGTACCCACGCTCAAGTGCGACAGCGAACGGAACGCGGGTCGGACAGTCTGGACATCCAAGTTGTATCTGGGCCTCAATCTCCGCGGTGTCACCGCCGTCGATGTCGCCTTTCTTCGCGAGCGATGACAGTGCCGTTTCGGCCTTCTGTTCGACAACCGTCTTGGCCGTTGCCACGCTCTCGCGCTCCCAGTTAGTTGTCGCCTTCTGTGGCTCTTTTTCACCGTCCAGACAGTCGTTGAGATGTGTTCGCATCGTCCCCCACGACACCATATCATCATGGAGCGACGCACCAGGGATGCCTGTAGCTTGCAGTCGCTCGATGAGTTCGTCCCGTTGTAAGTCGTCATCGCCACATAACGTCTCGTAGTCGCTGTCTATACGGGTATCAAGGGCTTCACGACCGTGTTCAGTATACACCTGTTTGAGGAGTCGTTTGTTGAACCACGCTGTCAACGACCGATACCCCATTTCGGTCCGGTCATCAGCGCCTGTCCAGCGTGCGAGCAGGCCATCGTCAAGGGACTCGTAGACGGGGTCCGCTGACGCCAGCCCGTACTTATCGATAACCGCATCTACTTTGCAACCGGAGTCAACAGCCATTGTTCAGTCGTTTCGGCCTGTTCAGTAATAGTTTTTGACGCCTGGTGTACGCACAGTGTACGTGAGCCCTAACTTCGATAGTCTACACACCCTTAGTGTGTACTTTGGTCATAGACGAATATGAGTGGGGGAGGAGAATTATTCGCAAATGGAATTATTATTACACATATGCTAGTAAATGCGTTATCATTCTTATCTGGTATTTCTCTCATATTATTATGTAGTCGATATTTACAGAGCTAAATCCAGGTTTGATTCAATCCCAATACAGACCGTTTCTTACCACATTTGATATCTGTACGATAGCATATCGACGAGAAGATATTCAAGGTACAAAACTATTAGAATATATAGATTTCTAATAACTCGGGTCAGGAATCATTGGTTCGGAGAGCGTAGTGTTTGTATGCTTGTAAGAGTATGAACTACCTACTGATTCGGGTTGGACCGAGTTTCTCAAGGGAGACAGTGACTAGCAGAGGCAGAACAATGGCTGCGTTGCAACCAAGTCAAACGTTTATACGGGCTGTCGCGTAAGTAGTGTAGTATGCGGAAGTTGGCCGGTGAAACTGGACCGGCACCAACGGATAGTGGGACGGAAGCCCCGAAAATCAAGGTGCTGTTAGTTGATGACTATGGGGAGTTCCGGCAAACCACGGCAGAACTGCTGGAACACGAGAACGACCGTATCGAGGTAATTGAGGCCGCAAGCGTCGATGATGCCCTCAGCTACTTCGATTCCGAGTCGATCGACTGTATCGTCAGTGACTACGAGATGCCCGAAGCTGACGGGATTGAATTCGTAGAGACGGTACGACGGTCTAACGGAGACCTCCCGTTCATCCTGTTGACAGGCCAAGGGAGCGAGAAACTCGCCAGCGAAGCGGTTTCGGCCGGCGTCACCGACTATTTCGTCAAAGGTGGTGGGCCAGAACAGTACGCAGTACTCACAAACAGAATCGAGAACGCAGTCGAATCGTACCGATTCCGACGGGAAACAGCGCGGTTGTCGCGGATCAATTCCCTGTTCCGAGAAATAAACCGCCAGGTGCTGAGGGCGTCAACAGCCGACGAGATCAAAGCGGCTGTCTGTGATATCCTGACCAGTTCGGATGCCTACCAGTTTGCCTGGATCGGTGAAAAAAACGAGTCAGGCGACGTCGTTCCCACCGCTGGCGGTGGCGACGCACTCGAATACGTCGAAGCGATGCTCTCTCGCTATGACCGCTCAGTGTTCGATGACGGACCGTTCGGCCACGCAATCGAAACCGGCGAACAGCAGGTGGCGTCTGATATCAGGACTGGTTCGTCTGTCCAGCCATGGCAGGAACTTGCATCGGAGTACGGGTTCCGGTCGATGATCGTTCTCCCGATCCAGTACACAGGATCAGTACAGAGCGTAATTTCGATATACGCAGACACACCCTTCGCGTTTGACGAGGCGGAGCAGACAGTACTGACAGAGCTTGCTGAGATTGTCGCCGATGGGCTCCATTCAACTGCAACACGTGCCGAACTCGAAATGCGGGAGGAAGTCCTGCGGACGATTACCGAAGTGTTCACAGCACGGGACGGGGCGCTACAAGAACAGATAGCGGACCTCATGCAAGTCGGCCGCAGCGTGCTTGGAACCGAGTACGCAACACTTTCTCATATAAATGGAATGGAATACGATTTCGAGGTGCTCCAGACACCAGAGGAAACGATTTTTTCAGGCGGAACGATTCCGTTGTCGGAAACCCCCTGCGCGAAAGCTATCAAAGACGGGGAGACGGTCGTGATGACTGACGTTGCTGCCGACTGCGGCGACGATAGTCGAGACCACATGTGGGATGACGAAGTCGATCGGTATCTCGGCACGCCACTCACTGTGGGTGGGAGTATCTATGGGACGCTCTGTTTCTACGGGTCCGGGACGAGCGGGACCGGGTTTTCGGACTGGGACGTAACGCTCGTGGACCTGCTGAGCAAGTGGATCGGAAACGAATTACAGACACAGCGGGCTGAGATGGGCTTTACACAGCTGTACGAAACCGCAACAGACCTCTTGGGCGTGACTTCAGAGGAGGAAGCCGCGCAAATTGTCGTCTCGCGGACCCGTGATATCATCGGTCTCCCTGAGGTTGTGCTGTACGCGTTCGACAGCGAGACGAACACTTTTCGCCCGCTTTCGACGACGGAGACCGAGGAACACCAGGCTATCCCAGCAGACGGTGATAGCTTCGTAAGTTCGGCCTTCTTTACCGAGGAAACTATAATCTGCGACGAGAACTCGGCCTCGGAATCGGGCGAGAGCACGACGACTGATGGAAAAGCCGTCTTTGTCCCGCTGGGTGACCATGGGGTACTTCGAGCGGGCGACACAATCGGCGGCGAGTTCGATACCCAGACTCGTCGAATTACCGAACTCCTCGGGGCAACTATTCGAACAGCGTTCGATAGGCTGAACTACGAGACGGAACTGGAAGATAGGCAACGCGATCTGGAGCAACAGACGGTGCAGCTTGAGCAGATGAACCGGTTGACAGAGTTGAGTCAGAAAATTCACGAGCGAGTGCTCAGGGCAGACAGTCGCTCAGAGATAGAGCAGGCAGTGTGTGACCAGTTAGTCGCGTCCGACATCTGTTCGTTTGCCTGGATCGGTGAATACGAATCCGATACTGACCGTGTCACGCCACGGACGTGGGCAGGAACCGACCGTGGCTTTCTGGAAGAATCCCGCACACCTTCGAATGAAACACCGCCTCCACCAGCAGTCCAGACAGCCCGGACGAACGAGCAGACGCTGAACAACAACATCGCGGACGGGCTCAGAGGGAAGGGGTGGCAGCGGCGGCTACTGGAACGCGGGTTCCAATCAGTCGTCAGTATTCCACTCAGCTATCAGCAGCTCTCATATGGGATCCTGACTGTGTACGCGAAAGCGCCGAACGTTTTCGATCTGCCGACACAGTCAGTACTCGAGGAAGTGAGTGAGACGGTTGGATACGCCATTAACAGCATTGAGACGAAGCAAGGGCTCGTCGCGGATCGGGCTGTCGAGCTTCAACTGGAAGCAACCGAATCCGATGATATCCTCCATCGGATCGCGGGCGTCGTCGATGCAGAGATATCATTCGAGGGGATCGTCCCACAGGGAGATGCCAGCTGTATCGTGTTTTTCAGCACTGACGCTCCCTCAGAAGATCTACAAGCGTGCTTGGATACCCTCCCTCGGATTGAGCGAATAGAGTGTCTAACCGACACAGAAGATACGAGTTTGTTCGAAGCGACAGTCTCGGGTACACAACTCGCACTGACAGTCGCCGAACAAGGAGGAGCCCCGCAATTGATCCAGTCTGATGGGAAGACGCTGAAGATTCAGATTGAGGTTCCACAGACTGTCGATATTCGCCAACTCATTGCTGAGTTACGGCGTTCATGTCCGGACATCGAACTCGTCAGCCGTCACAAGCGGGAACGTAGTGTCCAAACCCGCGAGTCATTCTACTCAGAACTGACAGCACAGCTAACCCCTCGGCAGTTTGAGGTCCTGCTTGCAGCCTTTTATAGCGGATTCTATCAATCTCCCCGGGACAAGACCGGTCAGGAAATCGCTGATACACTCGATATATCACAGCCGACGTTCAGCCACCACCTTCGGGTAGCTGTCCGGAAACTACTTGAGGAGTTGTTTGGCGAAGAGAGAACGGCACAGCATCTAGATAGATAGCATCTGTTATCTGAGTTTGCTAGTCTGATAGAGTATATCCTGATACGGGAGTGGTTCATACAAAGAACAATGAGTTTGGAGTGGAACGAGACAGAAACGGTCTTTTGGGCAAACCAGTACGAATCACCGAGTGAAGCGATTGTTACCGCTATAGCAGCTAAAGAATCCGTAACGGAAACTAGTCTCCCGCCGCTGTATAATCAAATCGACCCGGATGCCCTCGACACACTTGTCGCAGGGCAGTCCACCGACGACATTCAGATCAGTTTCACATACAGTGGGTACACCATTCGGATTCGAGACAGCGAGACAATCGAGATCACGCCCACGTAACCGGCTATCAACTTCCTACTAGTGAGGGTGTCATAGAACTCTTCTCACACCGTGATGATCGTGCTTCCCGGATTGTCTCCGCGTTCGTAATTGGTGATTGCGACGACCAGGCGAAGACACAGTGCGAGGAAGACCTGCGCTCGTGCGTGG
>NZ_JAAOHT010000070.1:0-22992 GCF_011440255.1 Haloarcula sp. JP-Z28
CCCTTCTGCATCCCGACTGCCACTCGCGTCATTGCATCACCCGTATCATACGCATATAGTGTCTTGTGCGAATGGTATAAATCATACGTCAGACAACGCTGACACTCCTGGTACCGAGTGAAAGACTCAGTCGATCACATCGAAAGCCCACAAACCCTTCCAGTAGAAGTTGAATCTGTGTCTACGGTGCCTGGCCAGTTCTCGAAGTGAGATGGACAGTGAGTTTTGGCGGTGAGGAGTCGCTGTCGGCGGCGGATCGCCGCCGACGCGACAGTGTCGCCACTCACGCCCGCTGTCCTAGCTGGGACAGCTACCTGAAGAACCGGTCGTCAAGTGGTTGGTTCGCTGGAACAGACCTGCGGACACCAAGTGCCGTCCAAGCTGCGCGAAGCGTCATTTCGCAGAACTCCGTGAACGACCACTGTAAGAGGCGGCGCCCCCCGCGGCGGGGCGCCGCCACGTATCTCCAATGGAGATACCGCCAGCTGTTCTGGAGCAGTAGGCTCACTACAAACATCACCAGCCGCAGTCCAGCATCCTGAGAACTGGTGAAAGCGAGGCTCTGCTTGGCTAATCGGTAGCTTGATTCGATGCCGAAGCGCTTGCTGTAGTGCTCTCGTGCATCTCGTGGCGTGTCGATAAACGGCGCGTCAGCGGCGTAGCCGTGACGCGCCACCCCGTGTTCGTCGTACCGTCCCTGCTGGTATACGCAGTCGATGAACACAGGGAACGTCACCTCGCCAGCGAGATCGTGTTCGATCTCGCGGCTCCAGCCTCTGTTGAGTTTGCCTTGGATCGTCTCACCCCACTTGACGATCGGCATCACATAGGCGTAATTGTGTGCGTACAGTAGCTTGAGACAGGTGCTGTTGTAGAACCCTCGATCGAGGTAGACGGCCTTGACGCCAGGTCAAGGCCGTCAAGCAGTTCCAGAAACTCGCCGAGGACATCGCTGGTGGTATCGCCAGCGACAAGCTGGCGAACCGCCAAGGTGTACCGCTTGTTGCGTACGCGCACGTAGAGCGTCGCATAGGCATGGAATGTCGTTGTGCCACGCTTGGCCTGTGAGGAGTACAGAGCCTCGGTTTCGTCCTCATCACCGTAGTAGGGGTCGAGGTGGAGGTCTGCGCAGACCTCCACCGGTCGATCTGGAAGTGTCTCAAGCGCATCTCGTTGCAACAGCGTGTCTCCAACCGCTTCAACCGAATCAAGCTCAAACTGATCGGTGAGATGTCCACGGACGGTATTGGCGTGCGGTGAGTCGTCAGTCGTTTCGCAGACGTGGTTGATTGAGGTCCCGCCGGCGCTGGCGCCGGCGAGGACCTCGCACAATGTCTCTGTCGTGACCTCTACGTTCTCGTCGAGGTCTACCGTAAGCTCCTCTTCGAGGCTGTTGACGACAAAATTAAGCAGGTGCTCTTCCTCTATCTCGCTGTCTGCTTGGGTTGACTGCACATCCTCTCCAAGCAGACGCTTACTCTAACCCGATGTGATCGACTGATTGTACGGCCCGGCCCCACAGACGGGGCACTTCGAATTGATGTGGTTCGTTGTCTTGCGTCCATCCCGTTCTTCGCGACAGGCCTGCGGCGATGGTACATCGCCAAGATCAGGGATGTCAATCGTCTCGAGATCAGTGGTATCGCTCATGGGGTGTTGGGTGGCTAGAACTGCTGGTGGTCAGAAGAGGCCTTCGGGGTCACCGTTGTGCCCGGGCTGTGTCGTGCTGGTCGGATGGGCACACCATTTGTCGATTGGCTCACCCGTTCCATCAGGGAAGACGAACTCGTTGCTGGACCGCCGTCTGCAGTAGTTGCAGTTCTCGCTCATCCGTCGCCCCAATCGCGGGATAGAAATTGGCACCGGTTCGGTTCTAATCAGCCGGTGTAGTTGAAGTGCCGGTTGAGGATGGGGCGGAGCGTCTCTCCCTCCGGATGCTCCCGGAGGAACGTTTCGACCGAGTCGTAGGTCGTCGGCTTGTCGGCTGGCCGCCGGTACGCGACGAATGGCGTCTGTGCCGCGATAGCGTTCATCGCCCCTTGCGTGTCTCTCGTCACAGGGGGGAGAACGACGGCGTAACCGATGCCGGTGGGATCACCGAGGATGATGGCTTCGCGGGTGGCCTTGTCGCTCGTTGTTCGACCGGGGCTGACGACTCGAGTCGTGCTCTCGTCGGATGTCGCTCGTGTGCAGGTGACGCTCATTGATTTGTGAACCCTCCACTCCTGTCGGGTGATAGAAACGACTACTCGCCGGCTCCAAATTTGTCCATCAGGTCCATCGCCCCGACAGCCGCCGCGCCGACGTTGCTGTACTCCTCGACCCCTTCGAGGTCATCGTCGACGGCGACGGTAACGTAGCCGCCGTCCTCGCTGGCGTTGTAGATGGTGATGGTTGTCGGGATATCGTCTTCGTCGGTGCGCTCTGTGCACCCCCACGTCGTCGCGTCGTCTGGAACACCTTCGACCTCGTCGGCTGGGACGCCCCGCCGGTCGTGCTCCCAGTCTGTCGCCACTGTCGCGAGCGTCATCGCTGCGCCCCCGTTCGCTCGCGGTGGGTGCTTGCCGTCGCCGTCCCGACGGGAGCGCCCATCCGCTGGGCCTCCTGCCGAAGCCGCTCGCTGTCAGTGCTGTCCGTGCCGGTGCCGCCGATGGCTGGTTGCTCGCTCATGGAGGACACTCTCCACTCCCACTTGGAGGGCAGAAACCAGCCAGCTGATCGCGCCGACGATCTCCGGCAGTCCGTCGCCGACCGGACCGGACGGCAGGTGACCGACGAGACCTGTTGGAGTCGCCGCTCCAGCGGTGCGGGGTGTCGGGGAACATCGACAACCGAGTTCTCCGAGGGCAGGGAGGCAGTCTCGCCGGGACCGCTATTTGGTCTCGAACTCCGCGTCGGTGTCGGTGTGCCACTCGAGCGCATCCCGCCGGCTCCCGTCGTTCTTGACCAGCCGCACGATCGACCGAGGCTGGTCACCCGTCGCTGCTTCGACCGCTTTCAGGAACGACTCCGCCGCGTCCTCGTCGGCGAACCGCGCTGCGACCAGCTGGTCGAACGTATCGACGATCGCCTCCGCCTCGTCGTGCTTGATGTCCTCGACTTCGAGTTCGATCGGTCGGGCGCACTCCGGGCCTGCCGCCGGCGTGCCGATGCCGACTGCCAGCTCGTCTGTATCATCGACGCCGAACTCCAGTGCGTCGAGAAGCCGAAGGAGAACATGGGGGTCGTGCGTTTCGACGAACAGCGAGAGTTGCTGGGCGATGGTCGTCGCCGGCCGTCGTTCGACACCACCGATATGGAGTTCGATGACGTGCTCGTTGTCGAGGCTGTGCGTCTCGTAGTCGGTCGGCGTTTCCACGAAGGTCGTATCGTCCTGAGTTGCTGCCATCAGTGATCCCTTTCACTCTGGACGAGGGGCACAAAGGAACAGTCTCGTTCAGTTCGCGTGACTTCTGTTTCGCCCCGTAGCGTGCGACCCTGCGGTTCCTGGTGGACTGAAAGGGCGAGGGCCGCTCGCGTTTATCGTACTCGCCTCAGCGGGCCCTATCATCCTCCGGAAGGATATCCCGCTGAGCGAGCGCGAGCGACCCGAGGGCTTTCAACACCACTCCGACCACTCCGCCGTCTCTCTTCCGCTGGTCAGTCGTCCGCACCCTGTTCGACGCTGCCGCCTCCCTCCACTGCTTCGCGTTCTTTCAGGACGATTTCATGGAGGGCTTCTTCCTCGTCCGTTCGATCCGGGATAGTGCCTGCGCTCTGAAAGTAGGGAGTCGGGCTGTCGGTCAAGTCCACACCAGTGACGCCGCCGGGCAGTCCCCGCTCCGCGACCCGCTCGAATCGCTCCTCGACTGCTTCCGCCGCGACCGGCTCCCCGCCGAGACTCTCGATAAGGACGTCGAGTTTCGCGTCCAGTTGTTCGTACCGGTAGCGCATCTCCCGTGCTTGCACCCCCTCAACCAGCAGCAACTCGATGGCCTTGCTGGTCGAAATGTCATGGTGCTCTGCTACGGCCACGATCGTATCGACAAGGTCCTCTCCAACGTACGAGCTAATGCGTTCGCCCATACCCGCTGGCTTCTGGCTCTGCGTACTAAGTGATTGCCCTCCGCTTCCACCTACTGCTCGTCTCGCTGGACGCCCCCTGGTCGAATCCTCGTCTTCTCGTGCCGCACTCGGCCGTGGGACTCGGGTCGACAACCCCGCTGGCTGCGTCGAGACTCTCCCCTTCTGGATGCCGACCCCGACCTCTACCCTCTCGTCTGCCGGCCCCGGCTACTCCCCGCCGCCGCGCCAGCACTCGGCCCCGTCCTGTGCCAGCACTACGGCCCCGCCCCGAACGACTTCTCGGCTCCGCCCTGGTAGGCCCGCCTACGGCAACGCGGGGAGCGAGATATGTTGCCCTCCACCACCACCCACCCCACCCACCACTTCCACGCGCCCACCCCCTTCTCCTGAGCCCAGAAGGGGGACCACTGTGTCACTCGTCGAGTGCTGTCGCCCGTCGAGTGCTGTCTGCTGTCCCCCCGGAGCCGTGTCGTGTCGTCGCCGATCGCCGTCCACGTCCTTGACCCTCCACCCATCGCTCCTGGGCTATCCCGGCTCCCCTCGCCTTCGTCGCTGTCGTCCTCGCCTTCGTTGCCGTTGTTCTCGCTCTCGCCCCACCTCTATCGTTGCTGTCGCTCCCACCCCCTACCCGCACTCTCGCACTCGCCATCAGTCTTGTCGTTGTCGCCGGCGCACTCACTCCCATCGTCGCTGTCGCCGCCGCCCCTGTAGTCTTGCCGCCGCAGTCTCTCCCCATCCTGCCGTGTCTCGAGACCTCGCCCCATCCCTCTCGCCTCGCGATGCTGCCCTCTCCCTCTGCTGTTCGCTCCTGGTCGGTCCACCGCCGCTCGCCGCGACGTTGATTCCCCACCTCGCTACGCTCAGTCGATCCCGTCTCTCGTCGCCGCCGCGTGACCGCAGTCGGTCCCCGTCCTCGCCGCGTCCAGTCTGTCCTGCCTCGTCGCTCCGACTCCGCCAGTCATCCACCCCTGCCGGTTGCGTTGCTGGTTAGTTCTATCGCCGGTCGCTCACCAGTCGTCTCTTTCCACTGCTCGCTCACCAGTCGTCTCTTTCCACTGCTCGCTCATCAGTCGTCTTTCCCTACCGGTCGCTCACCAGTCGTCTCTCTCCGCTGGTCGGTCCCCAGCTCCTGACGCCGTTCGCTCTTGGTCCGTCTTCGCATCTCGGTCCTGTGTTCGTTCCCGCCGCTTGTCGCTCCCCTGTTCGTCTTCGTCGCTCGTCGTCTCCAGTCACCGTCGCCTTGAGCCGATCTCCACTTCCGCCACTCGTGCGCTCCCCCAGGGTTCCCTCCAGTGTCAGCAATCTGGTAGTCTACTCTCTGTCCACTCCCTCTCTGCCCCCCTTGCTGTGCCTGCCCCCCGGCTCCGCCTCGAATTGTCCGCCACGCGACTACCTACTGGAACTTCATCTCCCTTGAACCCTAATTGTGTGAATTCGGCTGGTCATATTAGACGCGAGGAGATTACTGTATAGGCCCCATAATTGAATCTGAGCCTGTGGCTGAACGTATGTGGCCGAAGTCGGCCCCCTAAGAGTAATAACTTACCCCGCCAATTCTGCCGCCGTACCGTAATTAGTAGAAATGTAGGCTCAAACGCATAAGATAATATGGGTAGGCCGTATTCGCTTGCAGTCTGGTAATTAGGGGTGTTCTGAGCCGCTGGTTGATGGGTTATTACGACCACCCCAAATCCCGCCGCCGTACCGTAATTAGCTATCTAATGAGTGGGCACGTCAATCCTGCTGCTGTCCTGTAATTACAGTTGCTGTCGGCGGGAGTAGACGCCGAAAATCCCGGTAATCACGAACCCCCCGTAATCCGCATCCCGTCGTGTAATTAGCGGTTTGATGAGGAACGGGCGCAAACCGGACGCCGTCTTGTAATTACGGTTTGCTTCGGGGCAGTCGCCGATCCAGTTTCGGGTGTAATGAGAGAACATCCAAACTGGGGATGCGTCCGGTAATTACACATCTAATGAGGCGTGCCGGTGATTTCGGCTGCCGTCTGGTAATTAGAGGACGTTCTGGCTGCCGTTAGTATAAGAATCGTGATACGGGTGGTGGTATCCGGTGAGGTTCGGGGCTTGATTGACGGCTGGTGCTGGTTCAGGCTCATGCTCACGCGAGGACCGGGCCACCAGCTACGTGGTATCGACGCGCCCCCCGAGGTTTGCCGTGTGTATGCCGACGCGGAGACGTTCCCCAACCGATGCGAACAACATCTGCGAGGATTGCGAGTGGATCGCGCATAGATTCTGCGAGGATTGCGAGTGGATCGCGCACAGATTCTGCGAAGATTGCGAAAACGCCGGGGGTGGTAGGCATCAGTGTCTGCGTGCCGGGGCGGGATGGATGGTGCTGTCGGCCCGGTGGCTACCGGCATCTGGGATACTGGCCTGTCTGAACAGAATGGCTGCTGTGGAGTGTCGTTGAGCTTTGCGTCCACTCCATCCAAGCGAAGGCTGGGCGAACTGTGGAACAGGTTCAACGACTCTGGTTACGCTTCGACTTCCTCATCGTCCTCGTCCGTCCCGCTGTGTGCAACCGGAGAGACCTCGCCCTCTTGGTCAAGGTCGACGACGAGCCCACCGGGGACGTGTTCGTTCCCGATGTCTTCGTCCCACTCTGGCGGGTACCGCATCGTCTGGTCTGGCTTGATGTCGTTCTGCTTGAGGAACCCGCCCACCGACATGGAGACGCGGTCATCGCTCCACTGGAGCGAGTAGACGTTCGTCCGGTCGTAGTTTTGCTCAAGCGGGATGATTGCGATCTCGTTGGTGTTCTCGTTGTACGCGAGGATGACCGCCTCTTTTCCTTTGAGGTGCTGTTGGGAGACGGTAGAGTTCGGTGCAACCTGGCCGTTCTCCCGGAGCGAGATGAACTCGCGTCCGTGGAAGACACCGAAGCCGTCGTCGGCGAGAGAGTCCGAGATCTCGTCGATGAGCTCGTCAGGGTTATCAGGCTCTCCACTATCTGCATCCTCGGTGAGTTCGGATTCGCCGCCATCTTCGGAGAACGAACCTGAGTCTTCTGCAGACACTCCACCGTCTGGCTGAGTTTCTTCTTCACTCGGCGTACTATCCTCTTCTGGACCGCTCTCTCCAGCAGTGTCTTCTGACATACTGCAATCCTACGTTCAAACGAGAGGAGTATATTCCTTTCCCCCCAGAAAGAGAGTTGACTGAAGAAACGTTCTGTTGTAGGACGTCAGCGAGTGTTTCGAGAAGAGGGGTTCCGGGGCTATTCGATGTCTTGTCGAAGCGAGTTCAGCGTGTGAATCTCCGAGATGCCCGGATCATCGAGCTGTTCGCTCACTCTTCGAATGTTCTGTGCGCTGTGGCCTGTCGGGAGTCCGTCGACCTCCTCGCTCAACTTCTCCAAGAGCGTAATCGCTTCGTCGTAGTTCTCCACGACCCAGACCACATCACCGTAGCCCTCTTTGAGGGCCTCGTAGTCATCGAGGACATGCCCTTTCTTCTCTGGGCTGGTCTCCACCTCGATGAGTTTGTTTCGATCAGTAGGTGACTGC
This sequence comes from Haloarcula sp. JP-Z28, assembly GCF_011440255.1. Taxonomy (NCBI): domain Archaea; kingdom Methanobacteriati; phylum Methanobacteriota; class Halobacteria; order Halobacteriales; family Haloarculaceae; genus Haloarcula; species Haloarcula sp. JP-Z28. Next base: position 7,595 of record NZ_JAAOHT010000070.1, read on the forward strand.
TTCGTGGATTTCGCAAAGACATCCGTCTTGTTCCCGCTGTCGTTGATGTCGCCGTAGAGCGTGACATCGTAGCCCTGTTGTTCGTAGTAGGTTCCTGCGAATCTCGCCCCCAGGCGGTGTTCTGGGCTTTCGTCTCCTAATTCTCCACCTTCATCTGGAGACAGTGAGTTGTTATCGGCGTATAGTTCTGCGTCCTTTGTTGGGATGTAGTAGAACTTGTTCTGACCGATTGAGACCTTCTCAAGGAAGTCCCAATCGTCAAGGTCTTTCGCTGCATCGCTGAACGGGAGCTGTGTCATCGGATCGCTGAGGCTGTAGTTCTTTGCCCCGTCAGTTAGCGCGTCGAAGACGAGTTCAAGGAACGCCTCATGCTTAGTCTCCAGTTCTCCGCCGACTTCGACTTCTTCTTCCTCGTCTTCGTCGTCGGCCAAGGAGTCGCTACTGCTGAAGTCTGCCCCCGCAGAGGAGTTGATGTACTCACTGTCCCGGTTCAGAGTGTGACGATTTCGACTCTCTTCTCTAACGGATTCTGATTTCGAGGACACGTCGAATGGGCCTTCACTGTGTCCCGGTGGGATTGGGAGTGGTTTCAGCGTGAGGATTTCTGGCTTCTGTTTGTGGAAGCCTGTCGACGGGAGTTGGACGACCCATTCTCCACGCCGAAGCCCGGCGATGCGGTCTTTGATTTCGTCCGTGTCAAGATCTTCGTGGAAGAGAGATTCCGCCAACATATCGTCGGTCGCGATGTTGCCGATGATTTTTGTGTTGACGTTGTTGAGGATTTCCTGATACGAGCGACGGTTCGCCCGTGGGTCTTCGCCCAGCACCTGCTCGGGATATTGCATGATGAGTCCCAGCGAGAGATTGAATTCGCGGCCTTTCGGGAGCAGTTCGTTGTAGACGATCTCGTTTCGTGCGATGTTTGCGGATTCCTCGATGATGACGTTCGCGATGTAGTCGTCGGCGTCTGGCGTCCACAGTGATTGCACGGACCGCCAGAGGTGCGAGAGGAACAAGACAGAGAAAATCTCGCTGCTTTCTCCATGAAGGTTTCCGGTGTCGATCAGGAGGACTTTGTTGCCGTTGAGGATATTCTTCAGGTCCAGCATGGGAACATCCGTCCGGTTGTACCAGTTCTTCTCATCATCCCAGTGTTCTTCGGGGATCTCGAAGGAGAGCATATCCCAGATGAAGTCCCGTTCCTTGAGCTTCCGAATCCGGTTCAGGACTGCGTCTGTCGTGTTCATGAACTGCCGCTCTTCCTTCTCAAGATGTGATTTGAGGAACCCACGGACCTGTTCATCCTCGGCTGTTGGCAACGCCTTGTCGATCTGCTCTTGACTGGCTTCTTCAAGATCTTCGATGGACCGGCCGTAGTGCTGGAAGTCTTGGGCAGCGTCTAAGAGGTCTCCAACCGTGAAGTAGTCTGAGCCATTCTCCTCGTCGAACAACGCTTTGATGAGGTTCGTGAGGATCTCGTTCGCGACGAATGCTTGGTCGACTGTATCCCGCCCGAGGACGAAGCGTAGCAGCTGGAAGTAGTGATCGATGATGTCTTGAATCGCGGTTTCACGTTCGCGACCAGCCGCGCGAGTGAGCGGACGTAAGTCGAAGAAGGGGATGCCGGGGATGTTTCCGCCCTCTTCGGGCACCTTGATGTACTCGACGTCGTCGAGGTCGCCGAAGAGCGTGCGGTGACACCGTAGATAGTTCCGACACATCTCACCGCCTTTCGGGTCGATGAGGATGGTCGGTCCCCGCAGATTCTCGTGTGTAGTGAGCATATCGTTCAGGGTCGCGACCGTCTTTCCGCTCCCCGTCGTTGCAGCGCGGATGTAGTGATGCGTGAGGTCGCCCGCAGAGAGCGCCAGCGCGTCTCGCTTGCTGAGTTCCGCCCACCATTCGTTTACGCTTTCGATTGCACTGATTTCTCGCGAGTTTTCGGTATCATCGCGTAGGGCTGTGACTGCGTGCCCGATGGTCATTCCGTCCGAGAATTTGCGGAACACTTCCTCGTTCGGAGACGTCAGCGCGGATTGTGCTTTCGGCTTCCCGCCGGTCCCGCCACGGCTGGCTTTCGGAAGTGCGTCGATGGATGGCACCGTGATGAAGCTGGCGAGCTCTTCGATGTTGCAGACGAGTATTGGTTTCCGCCGGGTGATCATTTCCCAGCCGTTGGGGTATGTGATCCCGTGATTGAGCATCCGCTTGTATTCGTTCTCGTTCTCACCGAGATATTTTCCGTCGACAGAGTAGAACTGTCCGCTCATCTGGTTGAGCGAGTCTTGTAGATTCTCAGCGGTCCGTTGAGACTGTGCTGCCGCTCGGAGCGAGACGTTGTAGGTGTGGCTGGGGTTCTTCAGGTCGATCTGCGCCATCCGACTCTGCCCGGCACGCTGGCCGTCGACCTGTGAGTCCATGATTGAGCCACCGACTTCTTCCGGGGTATCCCCACGGTGTCGTTCCCGCTTCTCTTCATCGGAGACGCCCATCAGTGCGTCAAGAACGCTTCGTATGATCATCCCGCCTGTCGTGTGGACGCCACGTTTGAGCCGTCCTTTCTGCCGCTGAGCTTTCGGCGACCAGTCAGAGCGCGGCTCGAAGATGGCCTGGAAGAGAACCGCACCGTCGGCTTGAATGATGGTCTCGAGGAGGTTCGAGAGAGGAGACCGGTCGATGGTTTCGGTGTCGAAGCGGGTGAGGACCGTCATCCAGTCTTTCCGACGTTCCTCGACGCCTTCGTAGCGAACCATGTGCGGGACTTCCTCGAAGACGTCGGTGATGTCGAACTGCTTCCTGTCGAGCTCAAAGTTTTTTCGACTGCTCTTGTAGCGAGGTGCTGCTTCAACGCTGAACTGCTAGATACGATCGAGAGACGGTCTGTAACGATAATCTATCAAATCAGAGCTGAATCCCTGATAGGGGGGTGCATACTTTTCAATAACAACAGTACAAATGTTATGTATGGTTGCATATCTGAGTGATAGCTCAATTTTCGTTTCTATGGATTGGTAGTCACATACATTTTCCCCGTGTTTCGGGATCTTAGGACATCTATTAGAAATGATGTTTTGATATTTATGAGCCTGTCCAAGAATTCCACACTGCCCGTCACCTGATATCGGCTGAAGATACTGCTACACGATTCGGCAAACCGATCCAACAGTGTCGACAAAAAGAGAATCGAGCTCAGTTACCTAGCAATTGTGTCCGCCACTTCGTGCCCGTCCGGCCACTGACCAGATCGAGCTTGACTCGGTTGAGACAGTCGGGGACAGGCTCTTGAGACACTGCCTGATCGGCAGACAGAGGCCGTCAACGAATTTCACCTCGATCCTTACTACGGCGACGAGGACGAGACAGAGGCGCTGTTCTCTTCGCAGGCGAAACGTGGAACCACGACGTGTCACGCGTACGCCACGCCCTATACACGAGTACGCAACAAGCGATACACGCTGGTGGTGTCACCAGCGATCAGCTGGCGAACCGCCAGCGATGTCCCTGGTGAAGGTCTTCAAACAATTCGGCCGGAGCAGTACCCGGCCGCCGAAGCGAAGGCTTAGCCCATTCAATTTGTCCACCTAATAGGCAAGACTGAAATTATTATAGTTACTTTCACTATATATGGTGGCTATTTGAGATATATTTTAAGACTTAATCAGAAAATACTTCAAAGCAGTCTCGTAACTCTCTAATATCTGGCTGTATATGCTAATTATATCTATAAATTGGTGAATCAGGTGTTTTCAGCTGTCGCGAGCCGCTGTTGGGCAATCGTGCATCCGGATCCGTTCAGGCAGCCCAGTGCGGCCACAGACCGGGCACTCGACGAGCGGCGTCGGCGGGAGTGCTCGGCACTGTTTTAGGGCTTCCTCCAGATGCGCACGGGCGACAGTCGACTCACATCGCGTGAGTGCTTGCACGAGTTGCATCTCGAGTTCTTCGCGGGTCGTCTGTCTCTGTGTGGGGCGGTAACGACGTGTCACTGCAGCTCTCCCAACGGTTCGCTGGGGTCGGTCAAGACTCGATACGACGTGGTGGCGATGTGTTGCCACTGGGTGAGACAATGCATACAACTTAGAGGCGGGGAAACCGGGGCGACCACACCAGCGAGCAATCGTGCTGGTAGGTGGCCAACACACCCGTTTGCAACCCACCTCACCCCATTCGGGAGATACAAACAGTTCTTCTCGCGGCGACCCTCATCAAACAGTCTTCGAACAACACCACGTCACCAACACCACATCGCAACGTCGCTGTCAGCGCACACTGTGAACACTGGAGCAAACTACACGATCGCTCACTTGCGACTGATTTAACTCATCGTTCCGCAGCACAAAGATCTGTACTTCCATCGGGGGTAACTCCCGTCGCCAGTAAAAAAAAGCAGAGCGTAATCGACGGCCTAGCGGCTGGGGGTGGGGGGTAGCTACAGTGTTGCTCACTATCGACAGGGTTTCCCCGTCGACATCCGCCTCGGAGCGGCACAGTGGGTGGCCCCGAGTGAACCATGTACTCCAGATTCCTTTGGCAGCCGACCGACGTTCGGGACACCCACTCCCCAGTCGGAGAGAGCGGCCTGAACCACGGTGACGGCCTGATCGCCTATTCGGCGACCTACATGGGCTGCAACCTTTTCTGTCCTCCACCTGCCGCACGCGACAGGTGGCTTCTCCACGCTACCAGGGCATACTTACTCGGAGCTTATCCCTATCGGTATAAGAAGGTCAGTATTTTGCCAAAAACGGCGTTTGATGGGAGAAGAGGTGGTCTAACCCGATAATTACGGTTACAGAGTCGGCAGTTACGACGGTGAGTCGTCGGAGAGGGTATCCCGCTTGGCTCGTGCACGACGACGAAAGCATGCGATCCCGTTTCGGTATACGCCTAGTGGCCGTCCGATCAGCCGGGACTTCCAGTCACTACACTTGGTGACAAAGTAGTCTGTAGGTTCGTTCCGAGGGTCCTGACGACGGTTCCGACAGCAGCCTCTTGAGCAACGAGAGCAACGCGCCGGTTGGTGGCGGAGCCCCAGTCGTCGAGCGCTTGTTAGATACTGACCTCGAGTCAGTCACCCTGTCCCGGCCCGCGGCCCGGCGTGGTGTCGCGATCCGGGTCGGTTGGGTCGGTGTCAGTCATCGTCAGCTCCGTCCTCATCGGCCTCGTGATCGGTGTCGTCGTCGTTGGCAGCTGCCTCCCCGGAGTCGGTGTCGGTGCAGTCCTCACCCGCTGTCGCAGTATCGTCACCACCATCGGCAACGACATGATCATCGGTCCCAGCGGGATCCCCGGTTGGATCGTCGGCCTCGAACTCGGAGGGATCGAAGCCCTCACGTTCGTGTTCGAGGTATTTGACGCTCTCTGGGACGCCTGCATCGTCGCCGAAACGCCGTTCGGCTTCTGCACGAGTCAGGCGTGGGCCTTCGTAGTACTCGGAGTAGTGAGCATTCCAGGCGTGGCGGTGCTCGAGCGGGAGTTGGCGGTGCCATTTCCGGTAGGGTGGTTCGTCGACGCGATGGACGTGGACATGGCAGCTCTGACACAGCGGAATCACGTTCTCTACTCGCTGGTCAGTTTCGTCGCCGTTGACGTGATGCAACGAGAGTTTGTCTTGCCGTCGCGCTCCAAGATCTGTGTCAAGCCATTCGTCTGGGGTTCGACTGCAGATTACGCACGCCCGGCCCCAGCGGTCGAAGATGGCTTCTTCAAGCGTTGTTGGTCTCATAAGTCGATGATAGTGGGTGCTCGCGTGGCTAGTCGTCCTCACGTCGCCGTTGAGTGCGACGGGACAGCGACGCCACTGCACGCGTCTGCGCTGCTATGCGAGCGGTAGCAGCTGGTTAGAAGTCGATGCGTCACCGTGAGAGCGGATTCCCAGGCGTGACACCTCTGTTTGAGTACTCACCTCACTCAAATCGGGAGGTACAAACGAATCACTAAGACCGGACTTCCACCCCAAGAATCGTGGTCTTACTCACCGACACACATTCGAGCCGATTGGTCGAGTCGCGAAACAGTGGTCAGGAGCGGTTCACAGAGACCACACAATTGGACAGCCCGCCACGACAGGTTAGATGACGCCACTCGTTACGAGAAGTCCAACGACAACTAACAGCGTCACCACCACGCCTCCACCAGCCAGGAGCTTGTTCTCCATCGCCTTCTCGTGGAGTCCCATCTCGGCATACTCCTCACGGAATGCCTCGAGGTTTTCCTTGTTGTAGAAATACTTCGTCTTCAGCGAGAACCGTTCGGTGACTGCACAACCTGTACAGACTGGCTCATCTTCCAGCCGCTCTGTTTTGATATGGCTGTTGCAGGCGATGGCCCCACAGTTCGGACAGTAAGTGTACGTCTCGTCGACACCGCTCGTCTCGCAGTGGACGCACCGATGAATCCCGTCCTCCAGAGTGACCCGTGAGGGGCCAGCAGCATAGTATTCGTACGGATACGAGTATTCCAGTATCTCTGTCGTCTGTCGAACCTCAGGTAGATACACCGGCTCAATCGATTGCACTGAGATGTCCGAGAGATTCGGCTCACACGTCTTGTTGTACGTGACGTTGTTGCCACCGGTATAGGTCACCGTCGTCGTGTGATAGTCCTGAAGCCGGTCGACAGCCCACTCCTTGTACTCCGTTTGGGTCTGGCCGAATCGGCGCTCGTCGACGTCGTCAAAGACCTCTATAAACCGCTCAGTATCGAGCTCGACCGTCGCGTGGAAGTTCTCGGTGACCAACGTCGCGACATCGTCGTCTGCCATCTTTGGATGTCCACGTTCGGCGTGAACAACGAACTGCGTACGATCGTTGATCCGGTGGATGACACCAACAGAGGTCTCGAAGACCGCATTAGTGTCAGCAGTGATCGCGATCACCGGGCGAAACGTCACCTGCGAGTGCGGCGCCGGAAGGTCAGCAGGCTCGATGTTCTCGATATCGCGGAAGGCCGCCTGGACGGGCGCGTCGACATCCGCAGCCGGGTCGTACGGTCGCAGCGTCTCGTCACAGAGAATCTCGATGCGCCCGTTATAGAGATCAAGGCCAATTTCGTCGGCAATCTCTCGGAGGGCTTCGCCGTCGATTAGTTCGATAGGATAGGGGTCATCGTTCTGCTGGAGTCGGTCTGCGTACTCCTGGGCAGGATTCGTGAACCGGCCGGTGGTGACAACCATCCCGCGCTTCGGGCCATCGAAGTCAAACGTCGCAATGGCCGAGTGGAGCTTCTGGACGACCGGCCGGCCGACCGTGCTCGTGTGCTTGCACTCGACGATGATCGCTCTACGGGTACCGTCAACGACCTCCTCCATGATGACGTCCCGCCCCTCGTCAGCTGTCTTCTTGGCCTGTCGGGCGTTTTCGTAGCCAAGATTTCGGAAGACATCCTCTATCAGATCCTCAAACTCAAACCCAGAGAGATCATCAAGTACAGCCATTCGATATGTTCAGACAGTGTCCCGCTATTGCCAAAATACATTCGTTGCCTCTCGTGAACCGCCTCGAAGTCAGTGAACTCAACAAATCAGCAACGACCGTTCAGTTGAGAGCGGTCACGACTCCAGAACCGTGCCGGTGCCAGCAGCCGCGGAAGTGCCAGTACCGCCTAAGCCATCGCTTGCATCGGTGACCTGGCGGTATGCCGATGCCATAATCCCATGGACGAAGATGAAGAGGATGCTATTGGACAGTGCGGTGACGAAATCACCGATGGCGGGTTCGCCGGCCAACTCGAAAACCGCTGGGACGGCACCGATGAGGATTCCACCGATTCCGACCACCAAGACGAACACCCCTAGTCGAAGGCCACGATCAAAATCAAGGAACTGGTCAGTCCCAACAAGTGAGGTCGTTCATATCGGCCTCATTTCCTCCGATGATCGAGTTATGTTGTTAGTTCTGGTATTTCGTCAGACACTCCACCACTGCCAATAATACCGAGGTACTGGAATGGGATAGATATTATTGGCAACAGTGGTGTCGGGAGATAAAGTCACTTTTGAGGTATTTAGATGATACTGGCAGAAGTGGAGAGGGTATTGGAGAAACTGGCACTGGGGGTTAAGTGACTACTGGCAGAAGTGGAGAGGGTATTGGCAGTACTGGTGTTGGCGGTTCCGAAGTCACTCCAGAATCCGATGTTGCTTTGCAGTTTCACGGATATCGTCAAGCTCTCCCAGTTCACTTTCCAGTGCATCAAGAGCCGACGAGAGAGAGACATCAAGTTCGTATTCGTTGTAGTTCCCGCGTCCACTCGATGAGTCGACTAGCCGTAAAATTCCGTGAAGGCTCAGATCCGAGAGATGGTCGTGTACTCTCCTTCGTTTCAGCGGTTCACTACCGTGGTTTCGAAGAACTTCCTGATACCGCTCATAGATCAGTTTCGTTCGTTCTGGTGTCTCTCCTTCGGCCGCTAACTGACAAACAGTCAGCAACACGTACTGCCCCTGCCGGGTTAACGAATGCATCCCTTCGACTACCTGTTGTCGCTGAATCTGATGCTCGGCCTCTCGGACGTCTTCTTCGGTGACTTTCGCCTCTCCACCAGCCATCGCATCGTTTTCGGCGATATCAGCGGCTTTCCGAAGTAATCGTAACGCCTGCCGAGCAGATCCAGAGTCTTGTGCGGAGAACGCCGCACACAGCGGAATTACGTCAGATTCCAAGACATCGTCGTATAACGCAATATCAGCTCGCTGCTTGAGAATATTCTGCAGTTCATTGGCGTCATAGGGAGGGAATAAGATTTCCTCTTCGCAAAGAGTGTCCTTGACTTTCGGAGAGAGGTTTTCTCGGAATTTAAAGTCGTTCGAGATGCCAACTACACCGATTTTGACATCGAGATCTAGTTGTGAGCGTGCTCGTGGAAGCTCGTACAGAATATCATCATCCGAGCCGATGTTATCGATCTCGTCTAGAACAACGAGAATGGTCCCACCGATCGACTCAAGGTCGGTGTAGAGTTCGTTGAAAATCCGTTTTTGTTGATAGCCGGTTTCGCTTATAGGTTCGCGCGTGGAGGAGACTGTGGTTAGAGGATGAGAAGGAGAGCGTATCTCGTTCACGAGATTAACAGCCACCTGATAAGACGTGGTGCAGCCGGTACAGTTGAGTTCGATAACGTTGAGATCGACGTCATCGTACTCTTCGGCGGATTCCTGCAGTTCCTCAAGCAGATTGTGTGTCGCAGCTGTCTTTCCGACGCCGGTAACGCCGTAGAGAAAGACGTTGTTCGGTTGCCAGCCCTGAATGACAGGACGGAGAGCGGCCGCGTATTCATCGAGTTCTTCGTCTCGCTCCTCAAGTGTTTCTGGTTGATAATCATCCCGGAGAACATCTTTGTCCTGGATGATGAACGATTCTCGATTGAATCGGCCCATAGGTGGATTCAAAACGAAGGACTATAATAAAACCAAGGGTTCCAGTATCACCATTAACCCACCACTCGAACCAGTTATGCCAGTATTGGGCCCATTTATAAAACACACACACTCCACTATTGCCAGTAAACCGCCGCAACAACTGAAAGGGGTTGATGACTCTTCTATATAACGATGCTTTTAATATAATCGATAAAAAACTAGACCCGCACTAGAGAAAATCCAATTAAGTACTGCAGAAAAAGTGACAGTAAGTGGACTAGAAACTATCACGCTTCTACCTCTCTATTCATCCTTTTGCCGTTACTGGCAATAGTGGAGTGAGAGTGGTATATAAATACCAGTCTTATTGGCAGTACTGGCAACTATGGTTCCATTCTTTTGCTACCAACGTTGTCCCTTCAGTTATCCAGTCGAAACTCTCCTCGATGAATTACACGTCTTTCCAGATACTTCGGTCGACCCCCTTTTCGGTGACCTTCATGTCAGGATCTACTTCTTCAATCCTTGTCGTTCATCGAGATTCGAACTTTCTACCGATAGAGGTCGCTGTCGCTCTTGGATAGAGCCACAGAAAGACCCTGTAGTTACACCGAACTATCTACTGGGAGTATGTCTCATACTCAACCAGCGTTCGGAGCAATGGTACAACGGGTTATTGTTAATTATCACTCTATAGCTGAAGGATACCATAACCGTGGCCGATAGGATTGTGTTACTCAGTTTTGCGGAGTTGGCCATCGACCTCGTAGAGCCAGCCACGGTCAAGAAGCCGACCAACCACGTATACTGCATCAGCGTGCTCCTCAATATCCTCAGACTCGGCTAGAAGGAACTCATGCGCTTCGGTCATAGCAAGTTCGTCAGTACCTGAATCGTACGCTCTCTCGAGTGTCTGGTAGGCACTTTGAACCCAGTCTGGGAGGGGGGGTTGGCCTGTGTGTTTCATAGCCGTAGTCAGTCAACTATCACTATCATTGAGAGCCAGCAACTTTACTTTCCCGAAGGGTTGGATAGGTAACTCTGAGTTCGAGACCGACCCACTCTGAGAGTGAGATGTTGATTACAGGGATAAGCAGGACCAGTTCTCTGGAGAGAGCTGCCACCGTGAATACGGAACTCACACGGGACAAATCGAATACACAGAGACGGAGTCAATAGACAGTTCTCACAGAGTTGATTTCAGCACTGTGGGATGAACCAGTTGTTCACTGGATCTGCGTGTTTAACAAAAAGAGGTATCCCTCCGCTGACGGTATTCGGGCATATGGATGCCCTCCAACATCTGTACCGTAGACTGGACAACCGAGTACGGGGTCTCTCTCGCCTCTCGTACGCTCTGCTCGTCGGCCTCATCTCCGCGGTGGCCGTATTCGCTGTCAGAAACTTGCTGCCGGGGGATGGAAGTTTCGGCCCGATCGCGATGGGCGTCTCAATGACTGTCGTCTACTACGCGCTCGACCCGAACAACACAACCTGACGCAACTCGCTCTCACTGTACTGGCCACTGTCCGCGGAGCGGCATCACCACATTTTTGAGAAGCGCATCAGAGGTCTCACTGATGCCCTCCAACAAAGCAACAGCCGCGGCCCCGATAGTAACTGGCGTCCTTCTCGCCGGGACGGCTGCACGAGAAGTCGTACAGACCGGACTCGAAATCTGGACGATGTTGGCTCTCACTGGCGGCCTCTCTGCGGTCGCTGTAGGTCTGGGCGTTCTGACCGACCTCGGTGGGTTTGACTCCGATAGCGACTCTGACGGATGTCGCGACCGGACGACAATCGCGCTCGCCGGTCTCGCCCCGACATCTATCGCCGTCGGTGCTGGGATTGTACTGGCGTAGACGACGCCCACTAACCCACATCTGCTCTCGTCTGTAACTCACTCGACTATGTGAAGTATGTACTTCTGTACCGATCCAGCGGGTGGTCTATTGTCTCTTGTACCGATTGTCAAATGGCTCGATCGAGAGTGGGGCGACAAGCACGATCACTTTGCCTCGAGAACGCCAAGTCAACGAACGGCGGCGAACACGTCTACGCGAACGCTATCAGGCTTCACGCTTGGGGGGACGCGGCGTTCTTTCTTCATAGGGACTCACTTGCCTGTCGGTGGTTCCGACCGTGTGAGATACAGCGAGTAGGCGATAGAGCTCACACCGGCGAGTTGAATCAGTCGCACGAAGATGCGGAAGTAGCCCTGATACACGAGCGGTGTCACACCGAGTCGGAACACCGCGTTGCCGGTGAAGGCGATGGCGTAGGTCACGCCGAAGAGAAGGATGAGTCCGACCGAGAGATACCGCATTGGCGAGCTGTCGTGTCGCTGGAGCCCGCGGTAGGCCTGGTAGCCGATGTAGAGCCCCACCAGCGCCGTGACCGCCGTGATCGCAGTCTCCACAAGGCCGGACGTTGTGAACTGGTCCAGCACCATCTCAGAACTCCTCCCAAAGCCGCGTGAGTCGGTCGGCGATGTCCTCGCCCCGCCGGTCAAGTTCGAATTCTAATTGCTCATCCCGGAGTCGGATAGTTAGTTCGTCGAGGCTGGCAACGTACACCGTATCGTGGTGCCCGTCCGCCCGCGGGCGGGTCCGCTCGGCGAGCAGTCCGGCGTCGGTCAGCCGGTCGAGCCGTCGGTACACCGTTGCCTGGGAGATGTCCAAGCGGTCGCTCAGTTCCCGTGCGCTCATTGGCTCACCGCTCGTCGCCGTGAGAACCGCCCGGACGTGGTCGTCGTCGAGGAGTTCGACGACTGTCTCGAGTGTCGGGTCCTCGCCCACGCCCGGGCCGTCGCGTGCTGGTGTCATAATTATCGGTGTCCTGGTGGGTCGGCGGACCGCCGTGCCGGTTGCTTGGGGACTCATCGGAGATGGTAGTCGTACAGCGAGGCGGATCGGTTGCCGTCGACCGACACATATGCGAGCCTGACTGCCCCCTCCTCGTCGAAGGCCATCGTCGGGACGGAGACGGACTCGCCGGCTTCGACCCGCTCGCCGATGTCAGGGAAGTCACTGATGGGTTCGGCACCCGGCCCGTCGACGCGAAGTCTCGCCGTTCGGACGGCGTCACCGCCCTCGTGGTGGAACGACACCCGCTGGGCATCCGCGTCACGGGTGGCGCGCCAGGTCACGTGGGGGACCAGATACGACCCGACCCCGTACTCTTCGCGGAAGCTGTCTCTCCGCAGTCGCATCTCGATGGTCGCGGTCCGGTCGCCGGTGGTCACGTCGACGGCGCGTGCGTCGAGCGCCCGGTCGCGCTGGTTGAGCGACGATTTTACCGCGGAGTCCGTGATTTCGTACCCCGTCGGAAACAGCCACGTTTCGACGTAGTAGACGCCGTTGGCGTCGTGGTCGAACGCTGTCGCCCATCCGATGGTGTCACCCCGGACGCCCTCGGCGTTCCCCCAAGTGCCCGCCCCGGCGCGAGGGACGAGCCACGCCCAGCGGCGGTAGCCGGCCTCGTCGCTCAAGACGGTGAAATCGCTGTCCGTTTGGTGGTAGCGTGCGACGTCGCCGGCGGCGGCTCCGACCGTCGCGGCCACGACATCGCGGGCTGCTGTGCCGTTCCCGAACACGAGCGCGTCCCCGCCCACAGCGACGACGCGCTCTTCGTCCCGATCGTAACAGTCGTACTCGCCAATTGCTTCGGACGGTTCGTAGCTCGTCTCCTCGACGGTCTCGGCGACCGCGGCCGGGTTGATGTCCCCGAGCAGGACCGCCATGTTCTCGCCCGCGACAGCGAGATCAACGTCGTCCACGTGCACGCCCACGTAGTCGGCGTGCCAGAGGACGATGCTACGCGCGATTGACTGCCTGGCCCACGTCGGGTCGCCGCCGGCCGGTGGGTCATACACCATCACGTCGTAGCTCTCGTCCATCTCCGAGTCATCGGGGACCTCGGTCGGTGCAGGGAGCCACTTGCGGTAGGTCGGGAGGTTCCGTTTGGGGACGTTGACGTCGCCGTACCGGACTGCCGATCCGAGTGGCGGCAAGCCGCTACAGCCAGCACTGAACCCTGCCATGCCCGCAGTGAGGGCTGCGCCACAGCCCCGGAGTACGCGACGGCGTGACGGAGTATTGCCGGTCATGTGTTATTGGCGACTAGCTGGTATGATAAAGTCGACCACCGGTCCCCAGCGGTGCGCAGACCGTAGAAAAGATTAAATATTGGGAGGGTAGGCCATCATTGTCGGTAGTTCCCATCGAGTCAGGAGTTAGTTCGGACTGATGTGGTCAACAGATAGCGACTGGTTTTTCCGCTAAACTGGAACGGATGATCAGCTGATACATACTACCTTGGTCGTGGTCAATACACACGGATGTAGCATTGGAGTGACCGAAAATTTGGTTATACCAATCGGCTAGCACAGAGAGGAGGCCGCTCGCTTACTTCGAAACTCGTCTGTACAGCGCACTACCGGCAACGGTTCCAATCATGAGTCCGCCAATCCATTGGACAATACCGCCATAGGCAAGCAGTGGCATCGCAACGAGTGCGATAAAGACCAGCGAGAGGCGGACGACTTCGGACGCCTCGACAGCCAGATAGACTGTTCCAGCAATCACGAGTCCAACCCCTACTGCGGCAAGCAGCGATGTAATGCCGGCCGTATCTCGGAATGTAAGGCCAACAATCGTCAGGAGGAGACCAATCAGGACGATGCTTGACTCAGAGAGTGTCGGTGTGTTCAGGGGCTTTTGGAGGGCGCGCATAAATTCACTTCAGGTCACATTCTGAATTAGTTTGTGGTGCACATTCCGCCCGTCTATTGAACAGTTGGTTCGTTGGTTTTAGCGTGAAAGAGATGAGGATGTCGTGCTGACCTCATCCTCTAAATTCAGCAGCTGTCGAATTGACTTGTTCGAAGCACGGTACAATGCCAAGCGCTGAATAGAACGCGCATATCTCGCAAAAGTCAGTCGAGAATTTTGACAATCTACTCGGAGAGGTCGGCATAGAGTTTCGTCAGTCCACACTTCGGACAGAGGAATGCATGGAGCGGAGTTTGGTGCCCGACACCGAGACGATCCAGTACACCACCATCTCGCTCAGTTTCAACATAGAGGTCTCCGACTCCTTCGGCAGTTGCGTTCGTCTTTTCCATCTGGACATCACAATCCGGACAATGGTGTTCGCTCATTGGTCTCATATCGAGTTTTGCTGCCGGTTGGGAAATAGGCCAGGTCATGATTTCATGTTCGGACACACGAATTTGACAGAATTCTCTGCTGAATTCCACCAGTAGTTTTTCAACTCGTACAGCAAATCGACGGCTCACAGACCATCCGCGTCTCTCAGTAAGCGACATAGCAAACTGAGGGTTAGCGTCATCGCAACAGCGACTGTAATTCCAATAATTAGCGTCCCTATTCCAACCATACATAATTTCAGCGAGCCTTTCGTAAGAAAGTCACGACCCGATTCCTGTCATTCCTATGCAGGTAGGATGACTCGGTTCGCACGTGTTCCGAACGGGTTATGTGCGGTGATAGGTCAAGTCGGTGAAGAGCCGAGCTAGATCACTCTGGGATGTCCGGTGTGTACCTGCCAGTGTTGTCGGTGGTGACGACTGCAAGTTCAACTCGACCTGAATCTCTGAGAAGTGCTTGAAGATAGTTCACGTACTCCCTTTCTGGAGGGGCTGGATGGAATATCGCTTGAGTCATAACTTCTCTATCCGATGATTGACGCCCGTCGACGGTACATTCGACTGCGTACCACACTGGTTCAGTGAAAACGTCAGTATACGTCGTCGATTCCTCGGACGACAGTTGCTCTGTGGCAGTTAGATTGCGTTGCGGTGCTGGAACCGTTACTTCGCCCGCAACTGTTCCGGCTTCAGTATTGAGTTCACTACCAACGTCCGTCACGGCCAGTTGTATTGCATGAGGGAGAGGGTGTCATAGAACAGTTACCACACCAAAGAGCAGGGTGAATGCTGAGGTGGTATGGACTCAGCGACCCTGCAGAATGAGCCTTCGGTAGAGTCGTTCTTCAATGTCGCGGAGACCGAGACGTT
>NZ_JAAOHT010000071.1:0-22393 GCF_011440255.1 Haloarcula sp. JP-Z28
TATCTCGGCACGGAACGAGGGTGATATTGACGAACTTGGGCAAAAAATCGGTCAGGCGGTGTTTGACCTCTACGACCTCGAGGACAAAGACGTACAGGAGCACGTAAACAGGTACAACGGTCAGCACGATTCCGTTCGGCCGCTAGACCCGCTGGAGTGACTTCTGTTTAATTACTAATTTTCAACTGTCCTATCACAGAAGGCAGCAGACGCGATTCTCTGACATCGGTTCACTTCTTTCCCGAAATGTATGGATAGAAAGCTGGCCTCGGCACTCATGGGGCTATTCACTTTTTTATAATCGGGTACAACAGAGTAAGTCGCGTTCTGGTGGTGATTATCGACGCATGCAGGTGGGTTCAATCGGCTTGGCACCATCGGCCAGCAATCAATTGCGTTCTCCGCCGGTTCAAATAGAATCGATCTCGTTGATTGCTTCGGTCGCGAGCTCACCTAACTCGTCGGCCTCAATGTGCGAGTAGCGGTCACGAATCATCTTTTCCGAGTTGTCGAGATACCGGGCGGCAACCGTGTACCCGAATCCGCGGACAAGAATTTCTCCCATTCCCCGTCGTCCACCATGGGGAGCTAGATAATCGTGCTTCGGATGCTCGATATCGACCTCCGCCTCGTCTGAGAGCCGCTGGAGAATCGACCGTGCTCCATCCGTCGTAATCGACGGCGGGTGGATGTTCTCGTCGAGAGCCAACAAGAAGTCCCGAGCGTACTCGTCACGTTGCTCCTCGATTGTACCTGACCCGTCTTGGACGAGCGTCGCGAGCGTCCGCTGGTCGAACGTGGGGAACACTGGCCATTGTACCGTCGGTGGGTCCATCAGCCTTCGATAGCTCCGAAGGGGCGCAATCACTGGCCCGGGGAGACTTGCAACATCCCACTGCTGTTTCTTCCGGTAGACATCCATGCTCCCGTCGTCTAGCGAAATCTCTCCCCACTGGACCCCACGCCGCCGTGGATCGTTCGGGTCACGAAGGATTTCACCAACTCGAACAGCTGTGTATGCGATAACAAAGACAAGAGCGCGATCACGGGCCGTCTTCAGAATCCTGTATCGTGCTCGCTGCCTGTCAAGGGAATCAACATCCTCTGGGAGCGTTCTGTACGTTTCGATTGTATCGCGGACTTGGTCGTCGACGTATCGGGTGAGTGTGTGGCGTTGCTCGGAGGTCCAGATCTGCTGGTCGCCAGGTTTGCGGCCGTCCTCCTCTGGGAGCGGGGCCATCGCGCTCGCCCGTCGGGCGAAGTGCCCCTCAAGATATCCCTCATTCACGCACCAGCCACACCACGCAGAAATGTAGTGATAGTACGTGTGGATAGTGTTTTGCTTGAGTGCGCGGTCACTGCCGAGATACCGGGCGTACGCCCGGAACACTCGTTCATCCAGATCTTGGAAGGTCAGGTCGCGGTCGACATTGTCGGGCAAGATTCCCGTCCATTCGCTCCGACCACGGTCACCGGCAGCCCACTGAGCGAATCGTTCGAGTTCCCGGGCTGCATTTCGTCGGTAGTTTCCGCCGTTTCCATTACGGCCCTTACCCGTGTCTTGGAGGTAGCGCTCGAAAGAATCCACAAACAGTGTCGAACCATCGGATGTCGCAGGGCTGATTTGAATCATCCGGTTCGGTACGGGGACAGTCAGATGAATAGTTGCTCGATTGATTGTCGGACAACTGTTGAATCGACCCCTATGAGACTCCCAGCCTGCTGGTACAGGCCGTCGGCAACAGCTTGCTGAAACGTGTCTACGTCGTCATCTGGAACACGGTCACGTGCAGCCGACCGCATGTCTGCATAATCCCCAGTGTACCAGAGCAGCGCATGGAGGTCGGCGAGGTCTTTCAATTGCTTGTGGCTCTTATCACGTTCAGGAAACGCGCGAATTTTCATGGCTGCAAGCGAAGCGGCTGGGGCGATTAGGGCCGCTTCCGGTGCTGACCAAGATACGTACTCATCGAGCGCGTCACCCTCGTTGTCCCGGAACACAGGGGCAAGAAGTGGCTCTGCTGGAGGGCGAAATCCAAAGCTGTCTTCGAACGCGTCGAGTGCTGTCGTGTCCGGAATGATGTCGATATCCACCCGAAAGATGTTATGTGCCGGCTGTCCCCGCGCTTCGTCCTCGGTGAGGCGATTACCGGTTTCACGGTGGAACTGCTGGTAGAACCCGAATCGACCACGGCGATAGCCAAGTTCGCCTTCGATTCGTTCGAGCGTCGTCGCGACTGGGGCCGCTACAAGTTCTGCTTCCGACCATTCCGAGTCAATATGGACGCCGAGGTCAATATCTCGCGATCCGATGTATGGACGGCCGTGTGCCTCCTGGAATCCGTCGGTGACGTGTAAATGGACAGCCCACCCGCCCAGCAGACACGCTGGAGGTTCAGCTACTGCAACAACATCTTGCAGCTCTGTCTCCGAGAGTGTCGTGACGGCTTCCGCGTATTGGCTCTGATCCGCGTTACTCATCGTTCACACCATGATGAGTCTCTATGAGACGATTCGCGGCTTGAACTGCAGGCCCATCCTCGTCAAGGAGATCGACGATCAGCTGTGGGACTGAGACAGTCGTGACATCGTTGATTGTCTGTGCGTTATAGAAGACGTGTTCGTCAGTTGCTCGAAATTCCGTGTTTCCACCGCCGATCAGGCCGTTCTCTTCGATGATGTCGAGCCAGGTCGGGATATCATCTTCCCGGACGTAGAGGTCAGTCGAGGAACTGAAAAGAAATCCCTGGTGGACCTGTTCGGCCTCGTACGTCGTGAGTGCATAATCGAGGGCAGCGTCGCGTATCTGCGAGAGTGGTTGTTGAAACGAAACACGGACAGTATTCGGTTCGATGCGTGTCTCGAGCCAGTGATGGTAGAGAGCTTCAGGGTCTGTGACTGTTGAATCTTGAAGTAGTCCCTTTGATTCAAGCTGCTCGAAATAATCGTAGGCCCATCCCTTCGAAACCTTCGCACGCTGCGTAATTTCGTACCGGCTCAGTTCCTCAGCGGGATGATTCAGGAGTACCCGGTGAAGACGCTCTTTTTTATATCCCCGTTGCCGGGCCGGTTTCTCGAGCAGCATGCTATCTAGGTTATCAGCTATACTTATATACTTAACCGAACGTTCGGCTATCACACATACTTATATGGCTAACCGATACACAGACTCGGGAAGCTTTGCAGGGGCGTCGCTCGTGATTATCCCTGTAATCGCCAGCCACGAGCGGAAAATCAAGAACTGGAACAGAGCAAAACACTGGTGACAGCATCGGTCATCTCAAGCACCGGTTTTCACCGACATTATTCCCTCCGGGACCTCCGGGACCTCCGGGTGGATGGGATTCTGTTCATCCCACCGTTTGGGGCCGTACAGGTTTTAATAAAGGGTATCTGAAACTTTGAAATGCGGTATGAGAGGACACCGGGTTTCCGGTGAAATATGAGAGATGCTGGTACTCTGCGCACACACACCGGGTTTCCGGTGAAATACGAAACGCAATACCAAACGAGTCCCTGAATGAATACGTAACCTTGGGGGTGTTTTACGAATTGGTTCACACGCACACCGTGTTTCCGGTGAAATAGAACTGCAGCAGAAACCAGAAACGTTCAACGCCTTCTATTACATTGCGATCTGGAAGAGGTAGTACAGATACACCAAGCCTCGAAAAATGGACCAGTAGACGCTAAACTCAATGATAGCAAAACTAGGTCTTATCACCAGAAGTTAACAGACTCTTAATTAAACTGAAGCAGCAAACCATACAGATGAAACAGATGGAAACTATTCGTTATTCTAACGTCTGACATAGTTTTATATATAATGATAGCGTTACACTTCATTAACTGAATCGCTTTATTGACGGTAAAGCGAGTTTTCTCGCTTGAGGCCGAGGTTGACTCCAGTTGAAAAGACTGTATAGAACCGTTCTATTTGATCTTTTCCGGATTGTCTGCCCACGTCCCACACCTACTCTCTATTGACTGTTTCACCAATGCGGCTGAAATACGTCGTGGTCAATACCGTCTTTCCGGTGCATCTTAACCTCTATTTCATCTGGATACTAGCCACCCTCTCGACGGTTTTCACCGGAAACGCGGTGTGTGTGTCTCGGGGGAAAGTATCAAGACGTTTCACCGGAAATCCGGTGTATAGACCATGTCTGACTCTGACGATCTCTTCATTCTTGAAGATCCCATCTTCGTGAACAAGGAACTGCTTGAAATCAGCCACCTCCCAGAAGAAGATCGAATCGTTGGTCGCGATGAAGAAATCAAGCAGCTGGCTAATGCGATTAATCCTGCCATCTTTGGCCAGAGTCCTAGCAACGTTTTGTTATACGGAAAAACTGGAACTGGGAAGTCTCTCTGTGCAAAATATGTTTCCCGACAACTAGTTGACACCGCTGGCGAGGAGGGTATCAATGCTGCCTACGCGTACGTAGATTGTGCCCAAGACGGAACCGAAACCCAATCTGTGCAGACGATCGCGGACTCGGTAAATACGGAGGATAATGACGTCTACATTCCCGACAAGGGAATTAGTACTGCGACCTACTATAAGCGCCTTTGGCAGATCCTTGATATGCATTATGATGTCGTCCTCATCATTCTTGACGAGATAGATAAGCTCGAAGACGATGACATCCTGATGCAGCTTTCTCGAGCTGGTGAGGCTGGAAAGATTGAAAATTGTAAAATTGGCGTCATTGGGATCAGCAACAAAATCAAGTATAAGGACCGGATGGATGAGCGGGTTAAGTCCAGCCTTTGCGAACGAGAATTTGTATTCCCACCCTATGACGCCAATCAGCTCAATGAAATTATGAGTGCGCGGAGCGATGCGTTCAGAGAAGGAGTCCTCGAGGACGGTGTTATTCCTCGAGCAGCTGCACTGGCGGCTCGTGAGCACGGCGATGCACGGAAAGCGATCGACATACTTCGATATGCAGGCGAAATTGCCCAATCGTCGGACACGGACACGGTTCCGGAAGAATTTGTCGTTCAAGCCAGAGAGCGCGCCGAGACTGACCGGTTCCGTGAACTTATTAGCGGCTCAACGCCACATTCTCGATACGTATTACAGGCGCTGACCATTCTTTCGGTTGACAATGTTGGCAACGGCGCTGAGGATATCGGCTTCCGCACGACCCGAGTCTACGATGTGTATGAAGAAATTTGCCGTCAGGAAAGCTCTGATTCGCTTTCGCTACGACGCGTCCGCGATCTTCTCAAGGAACATGCATTCTTAGATATTATTGAACAGACGCGCCACAGTGGCGGTAGTGCAGAGGGGAGCTATACAGAGCATCAGCTCTTAGAAGACCCAGATGTTGTCCAACAGGTACTTGAAGATACTATCAACTGAATCGATTCAGTAACACGGCGTACCCACAGCTACGACCCCCCCGAACCTCTCTACTTTCACCAGAAATACGGTGTCTCTCATTAGATAATAAACACCGATATCTGACTGTACACTCCGGACTTCACCGGAAACCTGGTGTGGACCGGAGCGCTGTCTTGACCATCTTAACCAACAAAAGTTGAGGGTAGCTACAAACTGTTGGTTAATACATCGCAGCAGTGCAGTTATACACTCGACTCGATTCGAAAAGAGCGGTGTAGAGATTAGATCCGGCGCATTGTCGTCACGATTTCCCGACCAGTCACACGCCAGCGACACCCGTTCCAGACGGCCTCAACGCGCTCGAAGCGACCGTCTGATCGCGGGTTGAATTGGATTTTGCGCTTCGGACCACGAACCGGCTCGTAGACGAACCCTTTCGCGTCGGTTAGCGTTACGATACGACTGTCTGTCGAGTTGTCTGGATCAGTCATTGGTGGCTTACAGATGTGGAGAGAACCCGCGCTAAGCCGCGCTTAGAAGGGAGATAGACAGAAACAATCCATACTCACATGAATCTGATTAGCACCGGCTGTCTGCAGGTAGCACTACTGTATTGGACGTAGACGGTGCAGTACTGCTTCAGTGCTGAATACTAGTCACAGAGGAGCCCCGTCATACTGAAACTATACAATCACAGTCTCTCAGCCGTTGTAAATACAGGTTCTTTGCTCATTGAAAAGAGTGAAGAGGCTGCTCAGTCTGCGAACTGACCGGTCAAGCAACTACTAGATGAGAGTGGTATTCGAACTGGTATGTAAGATGGAAGACGCGTATCTTGCACGGTCTGGTGGTCCCATCTCCATCACCTCCGGGTCATGGCCGTGCGCAAACTGCGACATTTTCGATCAGGAGTCGGCAGCGGACGGTACCTTCTGACCAGCTACCATTCCTATTATTTCGTCCGAAAATCGTGCCACAACCTTATAAAGGCCAACTGCCAAACTCTGACATATTGAACAAAACAGTGAGTATCTCCGTCCTTCACGTCGATGATGAGCCGGATTTCGCAGAGTTGGCAGCTGATATGCTTGAACGTGAGGACGACCGGTTCACTGTTGCGACCGCAACGAGCGCGAGTGAGGGGCTGGAGCGACTTGCTGCGGATGACTTCGACTGTATCGTCTCCGACTACGATATGCCGGGGCAGAACGGCATTGAGTTTCTCGAACAAGTCCGTGATGAGTTCCCGGACCTCCCGTTTATTTTGTATACTGGAAAAGGCAGTGAGGAAGTCGCCAGCGACGCGATCTCAGCAGGTGTCACGGATTATCTGCAAAAAGAGGGTGGAATCAGCCAGTATGCCCTGCTCACAAACCGAATCAGGAACGCAGTCAAAAATCACTATGCCCAGATAGAACTTGCTGACAGGGAACAACGGCTTAACCTGTTCTTCGAGCAGTCTCCGCTCGGTGTCATCGAGTGGAATGAGAACTTCGATGCCGTCCGTATGAATGATGCAGCCGAAGATATCCTCGGGTATGCTGAAGACGATCTGGCAGGCCAACCATGGGAGGTGATTGTCACGGAACCCGACCGCGATGCCGTTGGTGACGTCGTGGCCAATCTCCTCGAAAACAAGGGTGGATACCACAGCATCAATGAAAATATCCGGGAAGATGGTGAACAGATTATTTGTGAGTGGCACAATAGAGTAGTAACCGACGAGAATGAGGATGTCGTAGCTATCTTCTCTCAGTTTCAGGATATCACCGAGCGAAAGCAACGAGAGAATTCTCTGGAGCAGTTACACGCAGCCACGCGGGACCTGATGACGGCAACGACCGTTGAGGAAGTCGCGACACGGGCGTCTGAGACGGCCACGCAGGTATTGCAGGTTCCGATGAACGGTATTCATCACTACGACACGGAGGCAGACGCGCTTGTACCCATCGCATGGGCGGACAAGACCGACGACGTACTCGACGACTCGCCACCTTCGCTTCCTGTCGATAGTAGTCTGGCGGGGCAGGTATACCGAACGGGTGAGGCCCAGAGATTTGCGGATATTCGCGAGGCCGACGATACATTCGACCCCGAGACGCCGTTTCGCAGTGAATACATCATTCCGCTCGACGACTACGGTGTCTTCATCCTCTCATCACCGGAAGCAGACGTTTTCGACGCGACAAATAAAGTACTCGCGGACGTATTCGCAGCGAATGTTGAAACTGCGCTCGACCACGTCGAACAGCGACAGCACCTCCAGCGTGAGCGCGACCGGCTTGATGAGTTTGCCAGCATCATCTCTCACGACCTTCGCAACCCGTTGAACGTGGCCACTGGACGCTTGGAACTGGCACAACGAGAGTGTAACAGCGACCATCTCGACGGCGTCGCGCAGGCACACGACCGGATGGATGCACTCATCGACGACGTCTTTACGCTCGCACGAGAGGGCAAACAAGTCGAGGACTCGGACCCAGTCGATCTCGGGGACACGATTGATGCGTGCTGGCGTAACGTTGAGACAGTCTCGGCAACCCTCGTGACCGAGACCGAGCAGACGATCATCGCCGAGTCGAGCCGCCTGAAACAATTGCTGGAGAACCTATTCCGGAACGCGGTCGAACACGGTGGTGAAACCGTCAGGATAACAGCCGGCGATCTGGATGACGGCTTCTATGTCGCTGACAACGGTCCCGGCATTCCCGAGAACGAGCGCGTCGAGGTGTTCGAGGCCGGGTACTCGACTGCAGACGAGGGGACTGGGTTTGGACTGAACATCGTGCAGGAGATTACCGAAGCCCACGGGTGGGATATCAGCGTGACCGACAGCGAAACTGGCGGAGCGCGGTTCGAGGTTACTGGTGTTGAAACCGCTGCTGCATAGACGCGCTGTATTGGTTACCATGATTTTGGTAGAATCCATAATGGTTCGTTCACGAACTCCTGACCCCACGAATACAGCAGTAACTCACCGATTGTGGTTCAGCGCTTGAACCAATCAGTACAGGCGGAATATCTACCAGTCCAATCTGTTCAATCTGTAGTCGGCTCCGCGAGAGATACGCAAGTCTCACATGAGTGGCTCCGACAACAATTAGCGATGGCGAATCCACTGACGTATGTGTTAACGGTCAAGCATTTTTCACTCAAGTACGTCAGCGCTGCCTTGGTCGAGCGGATCTTCGATATCGCCGATAATCGTTTCCAGCAGGTCAGTGACGGTCACTAGTCCAATAACCTCGCCGTCTTCGATGATGAGAGCCATCTCTTGTCGCTCTGTCTGGAACTGATCGATCGCGTCGCTCACATCGGTATCGGGCGAAAGCGTCATCGTCGGTGCCGCCAGTTCAGTGAACGCACCGTTGCCACTGGCGAGTTCCTCACGATGACTGAACAGAGCTGGACTGTAGACGATCCCATGGAATTCAGTCAGGTTCTCACCAATTAGTGGATACCGTGTGTGAGGGTTCTCCTCGAGCTTCTGGAAGTTCGATTCGGCTGAATCCTCAGTCGATATGGCTACGATTTCTTCGGTGGGGATCATCACCTCTCTCACCGACTGTTCACCAATCGTCAATGCGTTCATGATCTCTTCACGGCGCTCCGCAGGCAATTCACCCTCTTCGAGTACCGAACCAAGCCGGTTCCGAAGGTCGGCACGGGTTTCGATGACCTCTTTCTCGGTTTCTGTCCATGCCTGAGTCATCTCGATGCCGAACAGGCCCAGTGTTCCCTTTGCAACCGAATCACCGACCCAGATAGCTGGAGCGAGTATCTTGGCAAACCAGTACAGCGGTCGTGATCCATACCGGGCGACCTGTTTGGAGCGTTCGACACCAAGGTAGGTAGGCGTCTGTTCCCCGTGCGTGAGGTGGACTAAGTTGATAATAAGAAAGCCGAGTAACGAGCCAGCCCCGACCGATGCGAACGTGGTGTTCTCGAACACCGGTTCAATCAGAGCCGCTAGTCCAGGTTCGGCGATAATCCCTAGTGCGATACTCGTTGCGGAAATCCAGACCTGGCAAGTGGTTAAGTAAAACTCCAGATCAGTGGTCATTTCCCAGGCAAGCTCAAGCCCAGGCGTATCGAACTCCGATTTTGAATACTGTCTGACACGGGTCAACGCGAACTCGATTGCGACGAAATACGCGTTCACCCCGATGAGAATGATACCACCGAGAATCCGTAATCCAATCTCAAGCGGCTCCATCATCCGGCCGTACCAACACCAGACAAAAAATAGTGTGCAGTTCAAGATCAGTAGACATACTCTTTGGGCGGCTGTTTCAATCCGGAGTTTGGCGAAACCAATCCACTGATTGTCTCTATAACACGCTTTTTTAGTGAGCCGTACCAGCGGTGACAATACCTTCCGAACGGACTATAAATGTATGTCTGAGTATCCACCGACAGATCCTCGCAGTATGCTGCTTGAAGACCTACTTGCTACGTATCAAGCCGGGGCGATAACAACTAATTGTTTTCTGCGGGTAGCAGCATAAATTATAGCCAATAATTATCTCTTTCTATGAATATATTTGGTACAGATGAGCATACTCAATTGGAATCTGGGGACAACAGAGCGGTATATCGAATGTCGCCAGTGTGGTCAGACGGTTGATGATCCTGACCAACCATGTTCATGCTGTGGCAGTACGGAAGTTGCCTCTTACACGTTCTAATGAGAAATTCCTGACAACGTGATTTTAGAAGCCGTTCCTTGAAGATGTTACAATGTACAAAAGAGCGGTGTAGAGATTAGATCCGGCGCATGGTCGTGACGATCTCTCGACCAGTCACGCGCCACCCACACCCGTTCCAGACGGCCTCAACGCGCTCGAAGCGGCCGTCAGATCGCGGGTTGAATTGGATTTTGCGCTTTGGACCACGAACTGGTTCGTAGACGAACCCTTTCGCGTCGGTCAGCGATACGGTACGACTGTCCGTTGAGTTGTCTGGATCAGTCATTGGTGGGCTACAAGAATAGACAGAAACCGCGTTCAGTCGCGTTTAGACGGCAGGAAACGAGAGAGAATACATACCACGTAAATATAATTTGGCACCGTCTGCTTGCAATTAGCACTGCTGCATTGGACGTAGACGGTGCATTACTGCTTCAGCGCTGAATACTATTCCTGATGTATCCCGTCAGATCGGACTTATCGAGTCAGAGCTTCTCGGCCGTTGTCAATACAGACTCTTTGCCCGTCAAAAAGAGTGAAACGGCTGCTCAGTAGACCCGCTTTCTGAACGAGCTGATGGCACAACAATTTAGCGGGTCGTCAAAGTCTTGTCTGTATGGAACCAAAAGACTACGCGATTTTGTTTGTACTCGACGTGGTAGCAACCGTAATTGGCATTTTCGTGTATATCGCCATTGGGGGCTCATTCTAACCGGTGTACTGTTCATATCACAAATCGGCTCGCTGTATGGAGACCAACTGACGTACGTTCGCTGGTGCAGTGTTCATGCTCCGCGCAATCACGTTTTTCAGGCCGATACTGCCTCATTAGCGGCGCAGCCAAGCTCGAAGTCGCTGTCCTGACTTGCGCCATTGGGCTTGCTCGCTCGGCGCTGGTCCAACGTGGACTCGTTCAGGTTGTACGCCTCGGGGGGCTTCTGCGCTGGCCCCTCCGCCTCCACGTCGCCCTCGAACTCCGAGGGCTCGATGACCCGGCTCCGCGGAGCGTGCCGGCTGACGTACGCCCCACTGCCCTGTTCAAGCCGCTGGATGAGCGTCCACTGGCAGGCGTGAACCTTCTTGCTCGCCCCACGTGCCCCGTAGTCGTCGTGGGGCTTGCCGTCGATGATGCGAACGACATCGCCTTCTTGGAGGTCCGTCACGATGTCACCGGCCCACTCCGTCCAGTTCCGACAATTCCGCGTGTTCTCGTGGATGATGAACTTGAATGACTCGCCCGTCTGGGCGTCCTCGATGAGTGCCACCTGGTGCTCGCTGGCGTTCATCGGGTCGAACAGCCGCACGACTTCACCCTGAACGGTCACGTTGTGTCGCCAGTCCTCGATGTCACCGATTGCGGTCGGCGCGACCTTGTAGTAGTCATCGGCGTTCTGGACGGCGTTCAGCGCGGCGTCTCGCGCACTGCCCGTCTGGAGTCGCTCGTGGCACAGCAGGTGCAGCGCCCGCCGTTCGGTCAGGTTCGTTTTCGCTGCGACCTGCTCGACGTACTGGCCGAGCGCCTGTATCTCCTCACCGATGCGCTCGACTGGGGACCACGACTCGTCGGCTTCCAGCCCGGCTGCGAGTTTCGCTCGTTCCTCGAAGTCCGCGAGGTCCCGGTTCAGCTGGCCTGCCTCGTCGTGGTCGGGCTCCGGGGTGACTGCCGGCTCTGACGCGACCGCCGCGGCGCCGTGTCGGGTCGCCGCTGCTCGCTCCCGGGTGGGGGACATGCCACCCTCGGCGTCGTCCTCGGCGTCAGCGTCGAACCAGCCCGTCGCGTACTTGACGTTCTCGACTGGGAGCTCGTCCAGCGACGGCTCGCTTGCCTGCTCCACGGGAGCGGTAGTCGGTTCCGCGATGGCTCGTGCCTCGTTGGCCAGCCGGGCGTGGTCGGCTTCTTCGGCAACCCGCTGCTCGTAGGCCGCAAGCGTCTCCTTCGGGCGTCGGTCAACGAGTTCGGGGATTGGCTCCTTGTCTGACTGGTCAACGACGGGGAGATGGTCCAGTCCCATGTTCGCCGCAACCTCTGCGTCCGACTTCGTGTCGTACTCGCCACGGTCAAGTCGCTCGGGCGACGCGAACCGCACATCGCGGTCCACCTTGAACTGCTGGTTGTTGTCGCCCTCCATGCCCACCGCCTCGTCGGCCGTTTCAACGGGCTGGTCCTCGTCGCCCTGGACAGCCGTCAGGAGTTCCTCTTGGTTGTCGAGGTGTGCGCCCATCGGGGCCGTGGGGGTTTCGAGTTCCTTGACTTCCGGGTTCTCGTTGGTTTCGGGCGTGTCGAATTCGTACATCCGCTTGGCGATTTGCTCTTCGCCCTGGTAGCCGGCTTTCGCCGTGTTGGCGTCGTCGAGCGTGACCTTGCCGCTATCGTCGTTGTTGAAGTCGGTACTATCGTCGGACGCTCATGCGTAGCACATTGTTGATGTAGAGGTGTCTTGCGATTATGATACAGCCCGAGTTAGATAAGAACCAGCTCGCTGAGCGGTCTAACGGTCCGTTTCTATCCTCGCTCCCTTCGGGATAACTGTATCAACAATCTCCTACGGAAGAGCGATTCGTTAACACGCAAGGGGTGGCGGATAGTCAGCAACAGTGTTCCCGGGAACGAGTTTGGTGACCACATGGAGAAAATGCCCCACCGAGTCGGGGTGTACCTCCTCACAGAGCACATTGCTAGCAGAGACGATGTCGCTTGGAGCGAACCGTACGCGCGGTATGACGGTGAAACATACGACGTTATTGGGTACGGCAATATTGGTAGTGTCGTTGTCACTGGTGAAGTAGAAACAGCCGGGAATAATCCAGATGCGGTTGTTGAAGATTATGAGAAACTCTCAGGAGCGCCTGGAGAATCTATCTGGGCATACCCAAAAGCAGAAGCCATGACAGAGGTCTGGAAGATGCTGAACCAGCACGTATTCTCGGACCCCCTCTCAGTTCGGATAATAAACCGAGTTGGAAGACTGCAATCAGAATTAGATGATGAGCCTAAGTCTGGTGCTGATATCGTTAAGACATACAAAAGTCTGGAAGAAAGTAACCAATGAGTTGGAAGCAAGCCACCACTGACGAGATTGCACAGTTCTATCAGGACGAATTCGACAGTCAGTTCGACGAGATACCGTCGTTCATCCGAGACTGTCAGCCCAAGGAGATCGGGATTGCATTCCGAGAAGCGTACCCGGTCCAAGGCGACTCTGTGCCACCGAAGCAATTCGTTCGGAGGCAAGCATTCGGTGACAGTAGTAGCGACTTCACGCGATGGACCGGCGACGGTGGTATCAGGCAGTTCATCAAAGCCCCGCCAGAAAACGACCCGATAACTGGGAAGCACACCCTCGTCTCACCGGACCTCGTCGACGTTCCCGCAGTCCCAGAAGCCGTCTACTACGCCACCGATTTCCACGACCGGAACTGGGTGCTCGTCGTCGACATCGACGCCAAAGACGTGGCGCTGGAATCATGCGTTCTAGTTTAGCGAAGAATACAGTTGCTGTCTGTTGATTAGATATCGTCGCAACTACCCGGTTGAGGAACCCGGTGGGAAGTGTGTACTCTCCACCGGACTCGGTAGTTGTTGACCGGATTCAAAGAGCGTTTCCCTCCGATGAGTTGCGCGAGCGCGCTCGCGCAACGAATCTCGTCCATCGAGAGCGGAAGTTCGACATCGTTGCGCTGTTTTACACACTCTCGTTTGGCTTCGCTGCTGGCTCAGACCGCTCTCTGCAAGCATTTCTCGAACGCTACGTTGAGATGGCTGACTGCGACGAACTCTCTTATGCAGCGTTCCACGACTGGTTCGAACCGGGCTTCGTTGCACTCCTTCGAGAGATTCTCGATGACGCTATCGAGAATCTCGATACTGGACGAGCCGAATTGAACGGACGTCTCGAACGCTTTCGAGACGTCCTCATCGCCGACGCAACTATCGTTTCGCTGTACCAGGACGCCGCTGAGATCTACACAGCAACTGGCGACGACCAAGCCGAACTGAAACTTCACCTCACCGAATCTCTCTCGACCGGCCTCCCAACACGATTCCGCACAACCGACGGGACGACTCATGAACGGAGTCAGCTACCCACCGGCGAGTGGGTAGCTGACGCCCTCATACTCGTTGATTTGGGATTTTACGATTTCTGGCTGTTTGACCGCATCGACAAGAATGGCGGCTGGTTCGTATCGCGCGTCAAAGACGACGCGAACTTCGAGATTGTCGAAGAACTGCGGACGTGGCGGGGGAACACCATCCCACTGGAAGGAGAGTCGCTGCAGGCCGTCCTCGACGACCTGCAGCGACAGGAAATCGACGCACGCATCACACTCTCGTTTGAGCGAAAGCGAGGGTCGGGCGCCAGCGCGACCCGGACGTTCCGATTGGTCGGTTTGCGCAACGAGGAGAGCGAAGAGTACCACCTCTATCTGACGAATCTCGGCAAAGACGACTATAGCGCGCCCGATATCGCGCAGCTCTATCGGGCGCGCTGGGAGGTCGAACTGTTGTTCAAGGAGTTGAAGTCGCGGTTCGGGTTGGACGAGATCAACACGACCGACGCCTACATCATCGAGGCGCTGATCATCATGGCGGCGATTTCGTTGCTGATGAGTCGTGTAATCGTGGATGAATTACGGTCGCTTGAGGCAAGACAGCGAGAGGTCGCAACCGCCGCAGACGCCGACTCGTCGGCGTCGCGGCTCCCTCGCCGTCGCTGTTCGCTAGCCGTTGAACGCCACGCTCATCTTATCCAGCTGTACCTCATGGTTGAGTTGGGCTACGAACTACCGGATTTGGACGAGCTGCTGCTGTGGGCGTCACGAAATCCAAATCCACACAGAGATCGATTACGTGAGCAGGTTGAACGAGGTGAGTTCGGCTTTGACCGCCACTAAACTAGAACGGATGGCGCTGGAATATGCGAAAGACGCCGTCGACGGCGATGATGAAGACACTGACGACGACCTCAAGCGACGTGCCGGCGTCTTCGACGCGCCACCGGAGGGTTTCCCGTACCGCTTCGAGGACCTCGATCAGGCGCTGGAATACGGCTTTGAGGTGAAAGACTATTTCGAGAGTAGCCTCGATACTGACGCCACACAGGTCGTCTACTCCGGGCAGGGCTGTCACGTCTACATGTACGACCCAGCGCCGGAGTACCGCTACAGCGAGGTCCCACGGCGGCACATCGCCACCATACTCGAAGAGAAGAAAGACATCCCCATCGACACGCCCGTGACGACCGACGAATCGCGGGTTATCAGGCTGCCATATTCGCTCCATGCCGGCGTCTCTCGCGTCGTCACACCAATCGAGAGCCCGGACTTTGACTACCGCTCAGACGCCGTCCCAGCGGTTTGCAACAACGCCGAAGCGTCCCAGTAACCATGCAAGTCGATACTGACCGGAAAGCCATCGAAGCCGCACTGTTTGCTGACCACCACTCCGACGACGAGATTATCCAACTGCTCGATAGGGGCTTCGACTGGTACGACGACGACGCAGAAGCCCTCGTTGCCGACGTGGCCTACTTCTTCGAGCAGTCGATGGACCCCTCTACTCGGAGCCAGCGTATCACGGACCCGCCGATTATGGACCCGGCGCGGGCCACTGTCATCGCCGCTGTAACTGCCTGTGCAATCCGGATGCACCCCAAAGTCGAGAACGCCCCACCGGAGAAGATACAGCTCGTCCAGTACGTCCGCCAGTACCACACCGAGATGCTACTGGGCATCGTCACTCAGGTGAGTCCACAGACCACAGGGGAACTTCTCGATGAACTCTACAAGGCGGAGATCGACCACGAACGACCCCGCCCAATGAAGGGGGCCAGTGCGCTTGAGGAACGTCCCGACAAGCACCCCGAGTTCGACTGGTTCGTGGAAATCCCACTCGCCGCAGCGAGCGAAATTTGCCAAGCTCGTTTCCACAATGGGAGCTGGGGCGGGGACTACAATCCCGACACAAACGAAGTGGTTGGCGAGCCGAATTACCACATCGAGAACAATTGTATCTACGTCCCGATGAAGCACGGGCAGGCACTCCTTGCCGAGCGTCAGAAGGAAGTCTTCGAGCGGATCGTCGACGTGACCTGGGACTCGGTTCCCGAAGAGCAATTCCAGTACACCTACAACGAAGCCGAAGTCATCAAAAGCACTATTGAGGATCTGATACGTCACGGGGAACAGGAGGACCTCTGGACCGACTGGGACCCCCAGCGGAATCTGCTTCGACTCGTCCGAAACGCCGCCAAGGAGGCCGACGATCTAGACGCCACTGAGTTCAATCAGGCCGAGGACTACCACGAGGCCATCCAAAATTATGATGCTGAAGGGTTCGGTGAAGGGCGGGCAGAGCGGAAGATATCTAGTGTTAGATCCCTTGCCAATAGCTTGGTGGAAATAGCACGGTCCGATGAGTACCAAGCGGTCTAATACCGGACATATGACGACCGCCGGAACTCGGAATATTCAGTCGGTCGTGGGAGTGGAAACTACAAGCAAATTACAGTCGATGAGCTTGATGATATATTCGAATTACCGTGCTTCCAGAATATGATTGAGGCTCTAAAATTAGATAACGGTGGGCCAGTACGAAAAGACCTCTATAACTTCGTTCGGATGGTGTTCTGGCTGGAAGGCTACCACGATCTGCCCGAGGCCGAACGCGAAGACGCAGTGGTTGATGACATCCACGAACTCTTCGAAAGTAAGTGGGACTGGTACGACAAGGATACCACTGATTATCAGGCTCGTTATGAATTGCGGAACGGGGAAATCAACGGCGACCCGGCACTGCCGATGCACTGTGACAACCACGATATGCAGCGTCACTGTATCGGCAAATCGTTCTGCCCGTACGACATCTACCAGAGTCTCCCCTTCCCCGAGGCGATGTTCGACCAGCTCGACGACAGTGACAGCACGGCTCAGTATCAGGCCTGATCGGTCTGAAATATAGTGGTCGGTGTAGCTGGTTGATCTTCGTTCGTTTTTTGTCGCACCTGCAGTTTCTCTAGTCGCTACAATGCGGTTGGGGTCTCGTCAGGGGAATATATCAGGACCGGAAGAGTTGTCTGACGGCTATCCCCAAACATCCGCGAATATTGTAGATTATGCCGTGTCCGGACTCCTGCGCGGCAATATACCACTCCTGAGGGATGCCACTCCCAACTGAATATCCCGTATCGGCTAATATCAGCCGTGTCCGAACTTCTACCGCAATGTCCAGACCTTTCAGGGGGGGGAAGTACAGAATCCAATACCCCGTATCGGCTAAAATCAGCCGTGTCCGAACGTCTACCGCAATGTCCAGACGTTAGAATACGCGAAAAACAGCCAATAACTGCTAATCTGCCGATATCACCCGTGTCCGAACGTCTAAAGGGTGTCCACTCTCTAATCCACCTCTTTGATGCCATTAAAATCAGCTAATGCCGCCGTTTAGAGAGGTTTTGAACCCTCTGTACCCATTTATTACCTTCTGAATTGTGAAAATATGCGTCCACACATCAATGATAGCCTTAGATTCGTCTTTAGCATCTATAACTGATTTTGCATACTGTCCACTCTCTGTCTACCCGGGGGTAATCGTCCAAAGAGAAAGGGGGGTAAACGGGTAAACAGGGGTGAAGCCGTAGGCGACCGAAAGTGGGCTTCAGACGAGCGCCAAGGGGCGACCCCCAGGAGGGGCGAACTATCAGGATGACTAGACAGGCGCGACAGTGGGACCGACAGGCTGGCGACACAGCAACAGGCCGCCGGCAGTGACGAACCGAGTGGGACAGTAGGCATCGTCGATGGTGGGACAGTCGGCCAGGCCAGAGCCAGAGTGACAGCGAGATCGCGACGACTGGGTGGGCGGCCACCATGGCGACAGGTGAGGATGGGTGACTCGAGGACCAGTGGGGAAAGTCATCTTGCACACGGGGTGGGAGCCATAGGGATAGGCAGGGGACACAGTGGGCGAGACAGGAGACACTCCATGGGGACGGACGCAATCCTATCAGGTTCACAACACAGGCAGTTTCGCGTGTAACCGAACGAACGCATCGTCGCCTGGACGACCCACAACAACACTCGAAACAGGGGGCGTCCTTTCAGCGGAAACGGTGGTGTGTCCGCCCTCGGTGCAACCACTGGGAACGCGACCGCGACAGCCGTGGCCGAGATGGTGCAGTCCTCGAAAGCCCGCGGGTGGTCGACCGACCGTTCCGGGACCGCCGCTGCGCTCCTCGCGAGCTGCGGTGCTTACGGGGTCCGGGACGGATCGACCACCCGCCCCCTTTCAGTCCGCCCGAAGGGTGGCTGCGGCGAGTGTGACACGCAGGGTGGATGCCCAGTCAGACGTATATCAGAAAGCCAAGACAATGCCGACAAGCGTGGCCCCGAACGGAACGCCACGACGCCTGCTCCACAGGCGGACCGGAACCCCCGAAAGCACACCAACAGCACCGCTCTGTAGTGCAAGCATTTCGGAACCGTTGAACAACCAACAGAAAACCCGAAATTTGGTGGAGCCACCAGCAACACGAAGTGCAGAAAGACCCATACGAAACCTGATAGAAAGACGGAGAGCAACGAGTCCCGCGACGGGACGCAAACGTGATTTCAGCCACCGGGCGAGCGTGAGTCGTACCCCCTATCCAGAGTGAAAACAGCCGGCGGGTCAGACGGACGAACGGCCAGCGTGACAGCGCCGGAGTCGGGGGCACTCGATACCCGAACCTATCAGCCAGCGTATGCACCCGATTCGGGGGGCCGACCAGACGGCAATCCAGGTGAACGGTTATACACTCCCGCAGGGGGAGTGCCGGAGTTCGAAGAGAGATGACTGCCAACACCACCGACGTGACCGACGATGAATCGAGCGACACGACTGACCGCTGTTGCGATGACCCGGATATCCACAAGTTGCCAGTCCGGTCCGCCAAGCTTCCCGGGCGGCGCCATCGCGAGACCTACCACGAATGCCTCAACTGTGGAGCGACTGGAGGGGAACTATGAGCCGCCTCGTCAAGTACGCGATGGTGGGGTGCATTTCCCTTTTGTACGTCGTCTTTACCGGGGCTGTTCTGGGAGGGCTGCTGGCATGACGCTGGCCTCCCCGCTCCACGAACTCCAGGGCTACATCGTCGTCAGCCGTGGGCCGGGCGGTGTGCTCGGTCTCGGTGGCTACTCTGGAGATGCCGACAGCCTCAACAGTCGCTCCAGTGGAGCCGTCACCAACATGAAGCGTGCCCGCGACATCGCTCGTCGGTACCACGACCTCCCCATCCCGAGTGAGGAGGAACTGCAACTCAAAGCGATGCAGTGACCCGCCAGCCCCTTTTTTGGTAGCCGATACACGCCGGCGTCCCGATCGGCACTCACCCGCGCGGTTCCCGAGCGCAAGCGCTCGGGGATACGCTCCACCTTGGGCTGGCAAGCCAGCCCGGCGGTCCCGTCTCTGGGTCCCCTGCTGACACTCGCTGTCGGTGAAACTGGACGCACCGCAGCGATATTCGAGTATGCAGGCTGGAGTGAGCCATGTTCAGTCCGTACACCAAGGCAGCAGTGGTCAGTTGCATCGCACTCATCTGGGTCACGTTCGTTGGCGCCGTCCTCGGAGGGCTCCTTCTATGAGTCGAGCAGCTGTCAAGACGACGGACACGCCCCGTCCCGGGGCAGTCAGCGTGACGTGTGACAACTGCGGTGGGCAGTTCACCACCGACGAGACGACGGCCTACAGTGCAAAGCAGAACGACGAGGACCTCCTGTGCAAGCCCTGCGAGAACGGCCAGCCGGCCCCGCCGTCGAAGGCCCTAGAGCAACCAGAAATCGACGCCATTCGCGAGGACCTGCAGCACAGCGAGGGCGTCGGCCCGGACGCAGAGCCCCCAGTCGAGGCCGCCGTCCCGGACTCGGTTGGCTTCGGCGACCTCGCCCGGATGAGCTTCGTCGAGGTCGAACTCAGCAAGGGCACCAAGTCCCTCGGTCCGGTCACGGTCTCGGTGGGCGATGTCGGAGACCGTGGACTGTACCTCCCGGTCAGTCTCGAACCGTCGACAGCCGTCTACACCGAGGAGGTGCAAGACGCCATCGTGTCGGCGCTGTCGAAACGGACGCAGTTGCTCATCGACCTCGAGTGAGCGCGAGGCCGAATGACGCCTCCGCTGCACCTCACCGAAGCCCAGAACGGTCGCATCCCTTGCGACAACTGCCGCTCACGAAACACCGAAATCATCCGGACCTCCCTCGATGGGAACACCCACGAGGTCGAGTGCCACGACTGTGGCCACGAGCAGACCACCCACTCCGGCCCCGAGTGTCCCGGCTGTGGGGGCCACAACACGACCACGACAACCGTTGGTACCGCCCCGCACCGACGCCGCGGGGTCAGCTGCCAAGATTGCGGACGAACGCCACGATAATGACTTGGAAGCATCTGCATCGAGAGGAAGCACAGTCCACCGACCACGATGCCGACGTGCAGGACCTCCGCTCTGTCGCGCCACCCTGTCGCGACTGCGGAAGCGAACCAGCTGCTCCGGACTCGGAGTTCTGCCCGGACTGTCGCCCGGCGGCCGGGTCAGGAGGTGGCCGATGAACAGCGCCGACGTGGAGCTGGCCGTCGCCTGCATCGCCGCGCTCGCTTGGATTGTCCAGACGGCACTGACCGACCCCGTCGAGGGCGTAATCGTGCTGGGGCTCATGTACCTCACCGTCCATCTCACCCAGCGGTTCCGGTCCCAGCGCGGGCGGCTGCTTCGACGCTGACGGCCCACTCTTTCGCTTTCGTCGACAACCACGGTTCCCGAGCGCAAGCGCTCGGGGCCACGCTCCATCTTGGGCTGGCAGGGCCAGCCCGGCGATCCCGTCTCCTGATTGGCAAGCACCAAGCAGACGAACCCCAGTGAACTCCCGATATTCGGGGTGGACAGGCTGGAGTAGACCATGGGACGATACGAGCACCCGCCGCGTGGCTCCGACAGCGAGACATCCCGAGAGTGGGGCAGCATCCAACTCGCGTACGGCCTCAGTCAAGGGGCACGCATCTCAGCTGACGGGGGCGACGATGAGTAACGACCTCGATATCGACCCCGACGCGGTGGATATCGGCGACGGGCTGCAGACAGCAGAAGGCAGACCCGCACTCGCCGTCGTGGACGTCGACGCCGACAACGAGCAGGTCAAGGTGTACTCCCCGAGTGGCGAGTACACGGTCAATCGCTGGTTCAGCATGGACCTGTTCAGCGTGCATCGGCCCAACGAGGACATCCAGACCGACGCCGACCGCGAGCAGTGGCTGAACGAGACGCTCCCCCCGGCGCACACCTGTCGCGACGGCGAGCGAAAACGGATGGAGTACACCATCGACGACAAGGGCAACGTCCAGCGGGTGGTTCGAGCGTGAGCAGCCACTACTGGCCTCCGGAAGACGAACTCTCGTCGATGACCGACTCTGAACTGCTGGACCACGCCAGCGAGGCCTACGACCTGAAAGTCGCGTCGCTAGACAAGCTTGACCCCGATGAAGGCCGGGCGCAGGTCTGTGACGTTCGCCGCCAGCAGATTCGCGAGATACTGAAAGCCCGGCTGGAACAGCGAGAAGACGGCGACCCGGACCCCGAGCTTGCCGACCTCGACGAACCACTCGCGACGGTCGTGAGCGACATCCGGCCACACACGTTGACCGTCTCGCAGTAACCGCCGGGCAGGCTGGCACTCCCGACAGCCCGAAAGCCCTCAGCCGGGCGACCGACAGTTCCGGGAGCCGCGCTGCGCTCCAGTAGGTGCTTGCGGGCTCCGGGACGGATCGCCCGCCTTCGCCCTTTCAGTCCACCACGGTCAGCACCCGCCACCGCTACGGCTACGGCCACCGCTACGACTACCGCGACAGCAACAGCCCACCGCTACGGCTACGGCCACCGCCACAGCAACCGCCCACCGCACGGCAACCCCACCGCACCAGCAACAGCACATCTCTGTAGTGGAAGCATATAGAATAGTGTTACAGAGATGGAACGAACGCGATATTTGAGCAGATATGCTTAAAATGTGCCCCGATTGGCTGTATTCCGCTGCTGGCTGGCTGCCGGTCAGCCGACACGAGTGGGCAGCCCGATGGGTCGTTTATATACTCC
The DNA here is from genome assembly GCF_011440255.1 of Haloarcula sp. JP-Z28. NCBI lineage: Archaea > Methanobacteriati > Methanobacteriota > Halobacteria > Halobacteriales > Haloarculaceae > Haloarcula > Haloarcula sp. JP-Z28. The sequence continues at coordinate 22,164 of NZ_JAAOHT010000071.1, forward strand.
CGCAGTGGGAGTGCAGGGTGAGCAGAGAGAGGTGCGGTGCAGAGCGGTCTCGCCCTTGCAAACACGGTGAATTCGCAATGACGAAATACTCCACTTCCGACGATCGCTCTTGTGAAGCACGTTGTTGATTTTCAGAGAGCAGCATCAAGAGCATGTTTGAGCGCTTCGTCACCTGGTTTTCTGTAGAGTTCGCAGCGGAGCTGAAAGGCTCTGAGATACGGTGTTAGCTT